>NZ_JBEXPK010000026.1:0-142544 GCF_040612015.1 Streptomyces sp. NPDC006476
AAACGCCCGGTTACATTTCGAACCCGGAAGCTAAGCCTTACAGCGCCGATGGTACTGCAGGGGGGACCCTGTGGGAGAGTAGGACGCCGCCGAACAATCTTTGGAAGGACCCCTGGTCCCAGCGTTCAGCTGGGACCAGGGGTCCTTTCGTTTTTACAATGCTTGCGGTACCGAAGACAGGAGTCACCATGTCCACCAACTCTCCCGACGACCGACCGGAGCGCGACCAGCGGCGACGGGACAGTGGTGACCGCGGTGACCGTGGCGGTTACCGCGGCAACCGCGCTGGTCAGGGTGACCGTGGCGGTTTCCGCCGTGACGACCGCCGTGACGACCGGCGTGACGATCGTCGTGATGGCCGGCGGGATGACAATCGCGGTGGCGGTTACGGTCGTCGGGACGACCGGCGTGACGGTGACCGCGGCCCGCGGCCGGCCTTCCAGCGTGACGATCGTGACCGTGATCGTGGCCCGCGTCGCGACGACCGTGACCGTGACCGCGGCGGCTTCCGCCGTGACGATCGCGGCGACCGGGGCGAGCGCCCGTCCTTCCGCCGTGACGATCGCGGAGATCGAGGCGACCGGGGTGAGCGTCCTTCCTTCCGGCGTGACGACCGGGGCGAGCGGCGTGACAGCGACCGCGGTGGGTTCCGCCGTGATGACAACCGTGGCGGTTTCCGCCGCGACGACCGGCGCGACGACCGGCGCGACGACCGTCGTGATGGCCGGCGGGATGACAATCGCGGTGGCGGTTACGGTCGTCGGGACGACCGGCGTGACGGTGACCGTGGTCCCCGGCCGGCCTTCCAGCGTGACGATCGTGACCGTGATCGTGGCCCGCGTCGCGACGACCGTGACCGTGACCGCGGCGGCTTCCGCCGTGACGATCGCGGCGACCGAGGCGAGCGCCCCTCCTTCCGCCGTGACGATCGCGGCGACCGGGGCGAGCGCCCCTCCTTCCGCCGTGACGACCGGGGCGAGCGTCCTTCCTTCCGGCGTGACGACCGGGGCGAGCGGCGTGACAGCGACCGGGGCGGGTTCCGCCGCGATGACAACCGCGGTGGTGGCTACGGTCGTCGGGACGACCGGCGAGACGGTGACCGTGGTGGTTCCCGCCCCGCGTATCAGCGTGACGACCGCGGTGGACGTGGTGGCCCCCGCCGTGACGACCGCGGTGGGCGCCCCGGGGGCTTCCGCGGGCGGGACGACCGGCAGGGCGGAGGCCGTTTCCGCGATGACCGCGACCGGGACCGCGGCGACCGGGAGCCGATCAAGCGGCTGCCGATCCCCGAGGACGTCACCGGCGAGGAGATCGACAAGGACGTTCGGCAGGAGCTGCAGAGTCTGCCCAAGACGCTCGCTGAGGATGTCGCCAAGAACCTGGTGATGGTCGCCCGGCTCATCGACGAGGACCCCGAGGGCGCGTACGGCTACTCCAAGGTCGCCCTGCGGCTCGCCTCGCGCGTGGCCGCCGTACGGGAGGCGGCCGGGTTCGCCGCGTACGCGAACCAGAAGTACGCCGAGGCGCTCGCCGAGTTCCGGGCCGCGCGGCGGATGACCGGCAGCGCGGAGCTGTGGCCGCTGATGGCGGACTGCGAGCGTGGCCTTGGGCGGCCCGAGAAGGCGCTGGACATGGCCGGGGCGCCCGAGGTGCACAAGCTCGACAAGGCCGGGCAGGTCGAGATGCGGCTGGTCGCGGCCGGCGCCCGGCGTGACCTGGGGCAGCTGGACGCGGCGATCGTGACGCTGCAGAGCCCCGAGCTGGCCTCCAACTCCGTTCAGCCGTGGACCGCGCGGCTGCGTTACGCCTACGCCGACGCGCTGCTCGCCGCCGGTCGTGAGGGTGAGGCGCGGGAGTGGTTCGCCAAGGCCGTCGAGGCCGACCGGGACGGCAGCACGGACGCTTCGGACCGGCTCGCCGAGATGGACGGGGTCGAGTTCGTCGACGCCTTCGACGAGAGCGACGGTACCAATGGTGACGACGTTGACCTCGAAGACGTCGACATCGAGGACAAGGACGACGAGGACGACAAGGACTGACGCAGTCGGTCTGTGACGACGAGGGGCGGGGCCATACGGCTCCGCCCCTCTTTTGTGTCTTCTGTGTCGGCCCGGTCAGAGGTCCAGTGCCCGCAGCACCAGACCCGACGCCGGCTTCGGGCCGAAGGACGTCGACTTGCGGGGCATGGTCACGCCCTGGCGGGCCAGGTCGCGGACGACCTCCTCGCGGACCGGGTGCATCAGGACCGCCGTACCGCCGTCGCGTTCCGCCTTCGCGACCGTGGCGGCCGTGTCGTGGATGTAGGCGATGTGGGCGGGGGAGTCCTCGGGGATGTGCCAGACGTGGTCGAGGAGGGTGGCGTGCAGGACGGTGGCGTCCAGGGTGCGCCAGGCCGCCGGGCGGCCGACCGGGATCGTGCGGGCCAGGAGGGCCGGGTCGGGGCGGTCCAGCAGGTGGAAGGCGCCGTCTCCCGCCAGCAGGAAGGCGTTGCCCGCGCTGGCCGCGTCGGCGAGGGCCTCCAGGGCTTGTGACAGGGGGACGTCGAGACGTCGTACCCGGAACAGGCCTTCCACGGCCTCCAGCGCGTCCGCGACCGGCAGGCCGTGCAGGAGGCGGTGGATGGCGCGGACGCGGAGGGGGTAGCGGGCGGTGTCGACCAGGAGGACGAGGCCGTAGTCCCAGGGACTGGGGGAGGGGTGCTCGGTGCGGAGCCGGCGGTAGGTCGCCCAGCGGTGGTGGCCGTCGGCGATCAGGGCCTGGTGCCCAGCCAGTTCGGTCTGTATGCGGGTCAGGTCGGAGGGGTCGGTGACCGACCAGAGGCGGTGACTGTAGCCGTCCTCCGTGGTGGTGGAGAGCAGGGGTGGGCGACCGGCGACGCGTTCCACGATCTCGCTGGTGGCGGCCGACGAGCCGTTGCCGCGGTAGGTCAGCAGCAGGGGCTCGAGGTTCGCGGAGGTGGCGCGCATCAGGGCCGCACGGTCGGCGACCACATGCGGCATGACGTCCTCATGGGGCAGGACCACACCGTCCGACGGGTCGGAGACGCGCAGGGCGCCGATGATGCCGCGTTGCAGCATGCCGTCGTCGTGGCGCTGTTCGTAGACGTACAGGCCCGGTTCGGGGTCGGTGGTCAGGACGCCCTCGTCGAGCCAGCGGCGCAGGGTGTCCGAGGCCTGTTCGTTGCGGGCGTGCGGGGTCGGGGCCTGCGGGAGGATCAGGCGGACGATGTTGTGCGGGTCGGAATCCTGCAGGTGGTGCAGGCCGTCGGGGCGTACGACGACGTCGTAGGGCGGGGATGTCACGGCGGCCAGGCTGCCGACCCGGTCGGGGTCGTACCGCAGTCCTCGGAACGGGGTGAGTTCCAGGCCTCGGCGCGCCGTTGCTTCCGGGTGACCTGCAGTGTTCATCCCGGCATCGTACGTGTGTCAGTGGCGTGCGGGATGATCGGGGGAAAGCCGTCGAACGAGGAGCGATGCGGAATGAGCCAGAGCGTCAGGACGAGGCCCGAGGGCAGTGGGCAGGCCCTGAGCAAGGCGTACGACACCGCGCTGCTCGACCTCGACGGGGTGGTGTACGCCGGGGGCCACGCCATCGCGCACGCGGTCGAGTCGCTGGCCGCGGCCCGCGAGGGCGGGATGCATCTCGCGTACGTCACCAACAACGCGCTGCGTACCCCGGACACCGTGGCCGGGCACCTGACCGAGCTGGGGATCCCGACGGGCGCCGACGACGTCATCACGTCGGCCCAGGCGGTCGCGCGGCTGATCAGCGAGCAGGTGCCGGAGGGGAGCCGGGTCCTGGTGATCGGCGGTGAGGGGCTGCGGGTCGCGTTGCGGGAGCGGGGGCTTCAGCCCGTGGAGTCGGCGGAGGACGAGCCGGTGGCGGTCGTGCAGGGGTACGGCGGGCCCGAGTTGCCGTGGGGGCGGTTCGCCGAGGCCTGTTACGCCATCGCGCGCGGGGTGCCCTGGTACGCCTCCAACACCGACCTGACGATTCCGAGCGCCCGCGGGATCGCGCCCGGCAACGGCGCGGCCGTGGAGGTCGTGCGGATAGCGACCGGCGCCGAACCCCAGGTCGCGGGCAAACCGTTGCCCCCGATGCACCGCGAGACCATCCTCCGTACCGGCGCCGAGCGGCCGTTGGTGGTCGGGGACCGGCTGGACACGGACATCGAGGGGGCGTTCAACGGCGAGGTCGACTCGCTGCTCGTCCTCACCGGCGTCACGGACGGCGCCCAACTGCTCGCCGCGCCCCCGCAGCACCGGCCGACGTACGTCGACGCCGACCTGCGCGGGCTCCTCACGGGACAGCCGGAGGTCGGCGAGGCGGGAGAGGGCTTCCGGTGCGGCGGCTGGACCGCGACGGCGGGTGCCGAGCGGCTGGAACTGGACGGTGACGGAGAGCCGTTGGACGGGCTGCGGGCGCTCTGTGCCGCCGCCTGGACGGTGGCCGGTGAGGGTGTGTGCGAGCTGGAGACGGGGAAGGCGCTGGCACGGCTGGGGTTCTGAACACCGGGGATCGAGTTTTCAGCGCCGGGTTCCAGTTCTCAGCACCGGGGATCGAGCGCCGATGCGAGGGTAGGCTAACCTAACCTCGTGTTGGTCGACAGTCCTCCCGAACAGTGCGCGGAGACCGCCCCCGCGCCCCCGACCCGCCGGGCGGTACGTGCCTTTGGGCTGCTCGTGTCCGTCGCCGTCCTGGTGCTCGTCGCGCTGGCGAGCATCGCGATCGGTGCGAAGGGGCTCTCCCCGGAACAGGTCTGGCACGGGCTGTTCCAGGACACGGGCACCTACGGCGACGTCGTGGTCGACGAGCGGCTGTCGCGGACGGTCCTCGGGCTGCTCGCCGGCGCCGCGCTCGGCCTCTCCGGCGCGGTGCTCCAGGCGCTCACCCGCAATCCGCTGGCCGATCCGGGGCTGCTCGGCATCAACGCGGGCGCCTCGGCCGCGGTCGTCACGGCGATCACGTACTTCGGGGTCACCAGCCTGAGCGGCTACGTCTGGTTCGCCTTCGTCGGCGCGGCCGCGGTCGGCGCGCTGGTGTGGTTCCTCGGCGGCAGCCGGGGTGCTACCCCGGTGCGGCTCGCCCTCGCCGGTACCGCCATCAGCGCGGCCCTGTACGGCTATCTGCAGGCCGTGATGATCACCGACGACGCCGCGCTCGGCAAGATGCGCTTCTGGACGGTGGGTTCGCTGTCCTCGGCGACCGACTCGACGATCCTCCAGGTGCTGCCGTTCCTCGCGGCCGGCACACTCCTCGCCCTTGGGCTCGCCCGGCCGCTCAACGCCGTGGCCATGGGCGACGACACTGCCAAGGCCCTCGGCGCCAACCTCAACCGCACCCGGGCGCTGTCCATGCTCGCCGCGACCGTGCTGTGCGGCGCGGCGACCGCCGCCTGCGGGCCGATCGCGTTCGTGGGGCTGATGGTCCCGCACGTCGTACGGTCCTTCACCGGTCCCGACCTGCGCTGGATCCTGCCGTACGCCACCATCCTGTCCCCCGTCCTGCTGCTCGGCGCCGACGTGATCGGCCGGATCGTCGCCCGCCCCTCCGAGCTGCAGGTCGGTGTCGTCACCGCGCTCATCGGCGGGCCGGTCTTCATCTTTCTGGTGCGACGGCGGAGGACGGCGCAGCTGTGAAGACCACCCGAGTCCTGCGGACCCCCGGCGGCCTCTCGCTGCGCCTGGACATGCGTGCCGTCACCGTCGTCGTCCTGCTGCTGCTCGCCGCGCTCGCCGCGAGCGTCGTGCTCATCGGCACCGGCGACTTCCCGATCCCGGCCGGCGACGTGGTGAGGACGCTGCTCGGCGACGGCAACGCGGGCCAGGAGTTCATCGCCAGGGAGCTGCGACTGCCCCGGGTCCTGGTCGGTCTGCTGGTCGGTGCCTCCCTCGGGCTCGGCGGGGCGCTGTTCCAGGCCGTCACCCGCAATCCGCTGGGCAGCCCGGACGTCCTCGGCCTCGGGCAGGGGGCGACCGCCGGGGCCCTCACCATGATCGTGCTGTTCTCCGGGAGCGCGGCCCAGGTCACGCTGGGCGCGCTCGTGGGCGGCCTGGTGACCGGGCTGGCCATCTATCTGCTCGCCTGGAAGCGGGGCGTGCATGGGTACCGGCTGGTCCTGGTGGGCATCGGCGTCTCCGCGGTCGTCACGGCGGTCAACGGCTATCTGCTCACCGTCTCCGACCTGGTCGACGCGGCCCGCGCGGTCGTGTGGATGACCGGTTCGCTCAACGGCCGGGACTGGGACCAGGTCTGGCCGCTGCTCGCGCTGTGCGCGGTGCTCGTGCCGCTCGTCCTCGCCAACGCCCGCGGGCTGCGGATGATGGAGATGGGCGACGACGTCTCGAACGCCCTCGGCGTGCGCGTCGAGCGCGTGCGGGCGCTGCTGATGGTGGCGGCCGTCCTGCTCGTCGCCACGGCCACCGCCGCGGCCGGCCCCGTCAGCTTCGTCGCCCTCACCGCCCCGCAGCTCGCCCGCCGGCTGACCCGCTCGCCCGGCCCCAACCTGCTGCCGTCCCTGTGCATGGGCGCCGCCCTCCTGGTCACCGCCGACTGGGCCTCCCAGCGTCTCTTCGGCGCCGACCAGCTGCCCGTGGGCGTGGTCACCGGTGTCCTCGGCGGCGTCTACCTGCTGTGGCTGCTGGTCACCGAGCGCAAGGCGGGCCGGATATGAGCGGCTCGGCGAACCCGTACACCCCAAGGAGCACCGTGAACCGCCTGTCCGCCGAGAACGTCACCCTGGCCTACGACCAGCGGGTCATCGCCGAGCAGCTCTCGGTGGAGATCCCCGACAACTCCTTCACGGTGATCGTCGGCCCGAACGCCTGCGGAAAGTCCACGCTGCTGCGGGCGCTGTCGCGGATGCTCAGGCCCAGTCAGGGCCGGGTGCTCCTCGACGGGCAGGTCATCCAGTCGATGCCGGCGAAGAAGGTCGCCCGCACGCTGGGTCTGCTGCCGCAGTCGTCGATCGCGCCCGACGGGATCACTGTCGCCGACCTGGTCGGCCGCGGCCGCTACCCGCACCAGGGCCTCCTGCGCCAGTGGTCCGCCGAGGACGAGCGGGTCGTCCAGGAGTCCATGGCGCGGACCGGGGTCGCCGAGCTCGCCGAGCGGTACGTGGACGAGCTGTCCGGCGGGCAGCGGCAGCGGGTGTGGATCGCCATGGCGCTCGCCCAGCAGACCCCGCTGCTGCTGCTCGACGAGCCGACGACCTACCTCGACATCCAGCACCAGATCGACGTGCTCGACCTGTGCGCCGAGCTGCACGAGGAGCACGGGCGGACGCTGGTCGCCGTGCTGCACGACCTCAACCACGCCGCCCGCTACGCCACGCATCTGATCGCGCTGCGCGAGGGGACGGTCGTCGCCGAGGGCGCGCCGAAGGACATCGTCACGGCCGAGTTGGTGGAGAAGGTCTTCGGGCTGCGCTGCCAGGTGATCGACGACCCGGAAACGGGCACCCCGCTGGTGGTCCCGGCGGCGCGCACGGCCCGCGCGCGCGTGGTGGCTGCAGAAGCTTCCTGAGGCAGCGGCTACAGGAGCTTCCTGAGCTGGAACAGGTCGCGCAGGCCCGCCTCCAGCTTCACCCGGCCCGAGCCCCACGCCTTGGCGAAGTTCAGCTCGCCGTTGACCAGGGCCACCAGGTCGTCGCCCTTCATGGTGAGTCTGATCTGGGCGCTCTCCGTCGGAGAGCCCTGGATCGTGTCCTGGACGACGATCCGGCCGCCGGTCATCCGGCCGACGAAGGTGATGTCGAGGTCGGTGATCCGGCAGCTCACCGAGCGGTCCAGGGCCGCCGCTGTGCGGACGTCCCCCTCGGCGTGCTGCATGTTGTCCGAGAGCTTCTCGAGTGCGGCGCGGCACTCCTCGATCGTGGCCATCGGGATCGACGGTACCCCAGGGCTTCGGGGTAGCGTCTGGGCATGAGCGACACACTGCCGGAGGGCGACGGCCCGCAGGAACCGCCCGAGCCGGTGGACGAGCCCGCGTACGACCCCGCCGCCCCCGCCCCGCTGAACGTGCCCCGCACCCCGACCGGCAACGCCGAGGTCGACGCCCAGCTGGAGCGGCTCGGTGACGCCGACCACCTCGCCACGGACGGACATCTCGAGGTGTACGAGGATGTACACCGGGGGCTGCGCGACGCGCTGACCGCGCTCGACGCCCGACCGGGACCTCCGGCGCCCTCACCGTCGTACGGCACGAGGGGGCCTTCACCCTCGTATGGCAACAGGAGCTGAACCGAACGTGGCAGGAGTTGCACGTCGCCGTCTGGACGCGGAGTTGGTGCGCCGCAAGCTCGCGCGCTCGCGTGACCACGCCGGGCAGCTGATCGCGGCCGGGCGGGTCACCGTCGGCAAGACCGTCGCGACCAAGCCGGCCACCCAGGTGGAGACCGCCGCGGCGATCGTCGTCGCGGCCGACGACAACGACCCCGACTACGTCTCGCGCGGCGGGCACAAGCTCGCGGGCGCCCTACAGGCGTTCGTGCCGCGGGGGCTCGTCGTCGAGGGGCGGCGGGCGCTGGACGCCGGCGCCTCCACCGGCGGTTTCACGGATGTGCTGCTGCGCTCGGGGGCCGCGCACGTAGTTGCCGTCGACGTCGGCTACGGACAACTCGCGTGGACTCTGCAGAGCGATGAACGCGTCACCGTCAAGGACCGTACGAACGTACGCGAGTTGACGCTCGAAGCGATCGATGGGGAGCCTGTGGATCTTGTCGTGGGGGATCTGTCCTTCATCCCGCTCGGCCTGGTACTGCCCGCCCTGGTGCGGTGTGTGAAGCCGGATGCCGATCTGGTGATGATGGTCAAGCCGCAGTTCGAGGTGGGGAAGGAACGGCTGGGTAGCGGGGGAGTGGTACGGAGTCCGCAGTTGCGGGCGGAGGCGGTACGGGGTGTGGCCCACAAGGCGTGGGAACTCGGACTCGGGGTGAAGGGTGTCACCGCCAGTCCGCTGCCCGGACCCTCCGGGAACGTCGAGTACTTTCTGTGGCTGCGGGCCGGAGCACCCGAACTGGACCCGGCCGATGTCGATCGTGCAGTTGCGGAGGGGCCGCGTTGACACAGAACCGAGCTCGAACGGTTTTCCTGCTCGCCCACACCGGACGGCCGGCGGCCATCCGCAGCGCCGAGCTGGTCGTGAAGGGGCTGCTGCGCGAGGGGATCGGGGTACGCGTCCTGGAGTACGAGGCCGCCGACCTGCCGCTGCCGGAGGAGGTGGAGCTGGTCAAGGAGGCCACCGCCCAGTGCCTCGAGGGGTGCGAGCTGCTGATCGTGCTCGGCGGTGACGGGACGCTGCTGCGGGGTGCGGAGTTCGCTCGCGCGTCCGGGGTGCCGATGCTGGGCGTCAACCTCGGGAGCGTGGGGTTCCTCGCGGAGGCCGAGCGGGATGATCTCGACAAGGTCGTCGACCGGGTGGTGTCGAAGTCGTACGAGGTCGAGGAGCGGATGACCGTCGACGTCGTCGTTCACCGCAACGGGGACATCGTCCACACCGACTGGGCGCTCAACGAGGCGGCCGTGCAGAAGGCCGGGGCCGAGAAGCTGCTCGAGGTCGTCCTCGAGATCGACGGGCGGCCGGTCACGGGGTTCGGCTGCGACGGCATCGTGCTGTCCACGCCCACCGGGTCGACCGCCTACGCGTTCTCGGCGGGCGGGCCCGTGGTGTGGCCCGAGGTCGAGGCGCTGCTGATGGTGCCGATCTCCGCGCACGCGCTGTTCGCGAAGCCGCTGGTGACCTCGCCGAACTCCGTGCTCGCCGTCGAGCTGCTGCCCCACATTCCGCCGGGTGTGCTGTGGTGCGACGGGCGGCGGACGTTCGAGCTGCCACCGGGGGCGCGGGTGGAGGTGCGGCGGGGTGCGGTGCCGGTGCGGCTGGCCCGACTGCATCACGCGTCCTTCACCGACCGGCTGGTGGCGAAGTTCGCGCTGCCGGTCTCCGGATGGCGGGGAGCGCCGCACTGACCCCCCGGGACATCCACTCGCCCGAGTGACAGGGTGCCTCGCGTATCTCCGTCCCTACCTCGTAAGGTCGTAGCCGTGCTGGAAGAGATGCGGATACGGTCGCTCGGCGTCATCGACGACGCGGTCGTCGAGCTGTCGCCCGGGTTCACCGCCGTCACCGGTGAGACGGGTGCGGGCAAGACCATGGTCGTCACCAGTCTCGGGCTGTTGCTCGGCGGCCGGGCGGACGCGGCGTTGGTGCGGATCGGGGCCGAGAAGGCCGTCGTCGAGGGCCGGATCACCGTGCCCGCGGATGCCTCCGCCGTGGTGCGGGCCGAGGAGGCCGGGGCCGAGCTCGACGACGGGGCCCTGTTGATCAGCCGTACCGTTTCCGCCGAGGGGCGGTCGCGGGCGCATGTGGGCGGGCGGAGCGTGCCGGTGGGGCTGCTCGCCGACCTCGCCGACGACCTGGTGGCCGTGCACGGACAGACCGACCAGCAGGGACTGCTGAAGCTGTCCCGGCAGCGGCAGGCGCTCGACCGGTACGCCGGTGAGGCCGTGGCCGGGCCGCTGGCCAAGTACGGCGAGGCCTATCGCCGGCTGCGGGCCGTCTCCGTCGAACTGGAGGAGATCGTCACGCGCGCGCGTGAGCGGGCCCAGGAGGCCGACATGCTGCGCTACGGCCTCGAGGAGATCGCCGGCGTAGAGCCGCGGGCCGGGGAGGACGTCGAGCTGGCCGAGGAGGCGGAGCGGCTCGGGCACGCGGAGGCGCTGTCGTCCGCCGCCACGGCCGCGCATGCCGCCCTCGCCGGGAATCCCGAGGACCCCGAGGGTATCGACGCCGCCACGCTCGTCGCGGGGGCACAGCGGGCACTGGACGCCGTGCGGTCGCACGACCCCGCGCTGTCCGCGCTCGCCGACCGCATCGGGGAGATCGGGATCCTCCTGGGCGACGTGGCCGGGGAGTTGGCGGGCTACGCCGACGACCTGGACGCGGATCCCCTGCGGCTGGCGGCGGTTGAGGAACGGCGGGCCGCGCTCACCGGGTTGACCCGGAAGTACGGCGAGGACGTCAACGCCGTGCTGGCGTGGGCCGAGCGGAGCGCGGCACGGCTGACCGAGCTGGACGGTGACGACGAGCGGATCGACGAGCTCACCGCGGAGCGGGACGCGCTGCGTTCCGAACTGGGCGGGCTGGCACAGGCGTTGACGGACGCGCGGGCGGAGGCCGCCGAGCGGTTCGCCGCGGCCGTGACCGCGGAGCTGGCCTCGCTCGCCATGCCGCACGCGCGCGTGTCGTTCGAGATCCGGCAGACCGAGGACCCCGAGGGCGTGGAGGTCGGCGGGCGCGCGGTCGCCTACGGGCCGTCCGGTGCCGACGAGGTGGAGCTGCTGCTCGCCCCGCATCCGGGGGCGCCGCCGCGGCCCATCGCCAAGGGGGCGTCCGGTGGTGAGCTCTCGCGCGTGATGCTCGCCGTCGAGGTCGTCTTCGCGGGGACGGATCCGGTGCCGACGTACCTCTTCGACGAGGTCGACGCCGGTGTCGGCGGCAAGGCGGCCGTCGAGATCGGGCGGCGACTGGCCAGGCTCGCCAAGACCGCCCAGGTCGTCGTCGTGACCCATCTCCCGCAGGTCGCCGCCTTCGCCGACCGGCAGTTGCTGGTCGAGAAGACCAACGACGGGTCCGTGACCCGTTCCGGCGTGAAGGTGCTGGAGGGCGAGGAGCGGGTCCGGGAGCTGTCCCGGATGCTCGCCGGGCAGGAGAACTCGGAGACGGCCCGGGCCCATGCGGAGGAACTGCTGGCCACGGCTCGCGCGGACGTGTAGGAGCCGGTGGGGGTGAGTCTCATCACGCGGTCCGTGGGCGGCCGTTGGGGCTGGCGGGCGGTCGCTGAGGCCGGTGGTACGCCAGGGGCGGCTGTGCCGTCCGCGCGCACCAACCCTCCACCGGTCCGTCGCGGAACGCCCCCTTCTCACTCGTGTGAGTGACCCGGCCCCGGTCTCCGGGCGTTGCCCGGCGCCTCCGCGGTGCCGGAACACCCGTACGTGCTGGCATCCTTGAGTTGGTACGTGGAGGAAACAGCGCGGTACACCCCCACCGCCCGGTCCTTCTGTACCTTCTTCGTGACCGCCCGACGCCGAACCAGGAGCCCCGGCCACGTGAGCCCCGTCAGCAGCCCTACGCCGCACGGTCAGTCGTCGCTGCGCACCGTGCAGGTGCTGGGCGGCGGCAACGCCGGCAGCAGCGCGCATGTGCGCTCGCTGGCCTCCGGGCTCGTTGCGAGGGGCGTGCGGGTGACGGTGTGCGCCCCCGTCGAGGCCGATCACCTCTACGACTTCACGGGCACCGGCGCCGAACACGTGCACGTACCCCGCAGCAGCGACCCGGGGTCCGTGGCCGTGCTGCGGGAGGCCTGCAGGAACGCCGACCTGGTGCACGCCCATGGACTGCACGCCTCCTTCCGCGCCGCCCTCGCGCTCAGCGGACGCCGCACCCCGCTGGTCGTCACCTGGCACAACCACGCGCGGGCCGAGGGGGCCCGGGCACATCTGCTGCGTCTGCTGGAGCGGCGGGTGGTGAAGGCGGCCACCGTGGTGCTCGGTACGACCTCGGACCTCGTGGACCGCGCCCGCCGGACCGGAGCGCGCGACGCACGGCTCGCGGCCGTGGCGCTGCCCGGCCGCCGCGGCACCGCCGAGCACGACGACCCGGAGCGGCTCGGCTCCAAGATCCGGGCCGAACTCGGCGCCACCGGGCGCCCCTTGCTGATGGCCGTCGGTTCGCTCGACCGGCACCGCGGTTACGAGACCCTCCTGGACGCCACCCGCGCCTGGTGCCGCCTCGACCCCGTGCCGCTCGTCGTCATCGCCGGCGAAGGCCCGCTGCGGGGCATGCTGCAGCGCCGTATCGAGGACGAGGAACTGCCCGTACGGCTCCTCGGGCGGCGCGACGACGCGAGCGAACTGCTCACCGCCGCCGATGTGGCGCTGCTGCCCAGCAGTTGGGAGTCCCGCTCCGTGCTCGCGCAGGAAGCCCTGCATGCGCGTGTGCCGCTCGTCGCGACCCGCGTCGGGGGCGTCCCCGAACTCGTCGGCGACGCCGCGGAACTCGTCCCGTACGGCGACGCGAAGGCCCTCGCCGACGCCGTCACCCGGCTCCTCACCGACCCCGTCCGACGCGAACTCCTGAAGGACAGGGGCACCCGGCAGGCCGCCACCTGGCCGACCGAGGACGAGACGGTCGCCCAGGTACTGAGCGTCTACGACGAGTTGACGCAGCCCCGGCCCCTCATTTAGGGATCTAGGACACGTGCCGGCGCGCTCTGAGCGCCAGGCTCAACGCCAGTACGGTCTGCGGGTCTTCGAGGTCCGTGCCGAGCAACTCGCCGATGCGGGCGAGGCGGTTGTAGAGCGTCTGCCGGTTGAGGTGGAGTTCGCGGGCCGTTTCCGCCTTGCGGCCCGCGTGCGCCAGGTACGTCTCCAGGGTGGGCAGCAGGGGCGGCCGGGAGCGGTCGTCGTGCTCGCGCAGGGGGCCGATCGCGCGGTCGACGAAGGCCGCGAGGTCGGGGTGGCCCCGCAGCCGCCACAGCAGGAGGTCGATGTCGAGGCGGCGGGCGTCGTACCAGGGGCGGTCCGTCAGGCCCTGCGCCGCCGTCGCCGTCTCCGCCGCGTGCCGCAGCCCCGCCGACGCCGCCGCCCAGCCGCCCGCGACGCCCACGACCACGACCGGCGGCTGCGCCCCCGGCCGCTGCATGCCGGCCCGCTCCACCCCGGCCCGCAGCGCCGCCGCCACGCGGTCCGCGACCGCCGGCCGCTCCGACTCCGACCGCAGGCCCAGCAGGACGAGGACACGGCCCTCCACGGGCCGTACGCCCAGCAGCACCGGCACCCCCACCGAGGCCAGTTCCTCGGAGACGGCACGCGCCAGCACCGCCCAGCCGCCCCCGGGCGACAGGGCGTCCCCGAGCCGCATGACGACCGGCAGCAGCGGACTGGTGCCGGGCTTGAAGCCCAGCACGCGCGCCTGCGCGGGCGCGTCCTCGGCGGTGATCCGGCCCTCGGCGAGGTCGGTGAGGAAGTCGCCGCGCCCGCGTGCCGCCAGTTCCTCCTCCTGCCGGGCCTGCATCAGCACCACGGCGAGGATGCCCGCGGCCCGCTCGGCCGCCATCCGGTGGACCGGCCCCAGCGGGGCCCGTACGGGCAGCAGCACCAGCCGTGCCCGCACCGAACCGGTCCCCGGGCCGCCCCCGGGCACGTCCACCAGCACGGAGCCGGACGGCGGAGCGTCCTTGTGCTGGCCGCGCAGCCCCTCCCACACCTGGAGCGGGTCCGCGCCCTGGGGGCCCTCCCCGGCGGCGTACAGGAGCTGGCCGTCGGGTGTCTCCAGGAAGACCGGGTTGCCGCCGAAGCCGGCCAGGATGCCCAGCACCTGGGGCACCCCGCCGCCGCCGAGCAGGGCCTCCGTACAGCGGCGGTGCACCTCCTCGGCCCGCTGGAGCAGCGCGTAGTGGCCGTTGACGATCTCGGTGTGGATCTCCTCGGTGACCGTCACGAAGGGCACCTCGCGGTGCAGCTGGACCAGCGGCAGACCGGCCGCGCGTGCCGTGTCGACGAGGGCCGCGGGCAGCCGGGTGAAGCGCGGGCCCAGCTCGACGACGAGGGCGGCGATACCGCGTTCGGCCAGGGTGCGGACGAACACGCGCTGGTCGGCCGGGCGGGTGCCGAGCCCGTAGCCGGTGGTCAGCAGCAGCTCGCCGCCCTTGAGCAGCGAGGCGATGTTGGGCACCTCGCCCGCATGCACCCAGCGCACGGTGCGCTGCAGCCGGTCCGCGCCCGCGAGCACCTCGGGCAGCCCGCTGCGCAGCCCGGGCAGCTCCAGCGCCCGCTGAACGGTGATGCCGGCGCCCTGGGTGGCGAGTCTGCTGTCCGTGCCGCTGTCCATAGCCGGACGCTACCTGCGCGGATGCCGCCGGGACAGCTCAGGGCGGACGCAAGCCGCCCCCGGGCGGCGCGGGGCCGCTGTGGATATGCCGCTCCGCCGCGCGGGTGCGACCGGCCAGGACGGCACCGCGGAGGGCAATGTCCTCCGCGGCTTCTCCGGCAGCGCCCCGAAGGGGCGCGGGGCTGCGGTGGACTGTGCGGCTCCGCCGTGCGGGCGCGACCGGCCACGACGGTGCCGCGGACGATCCACGGCACAGCGCGGCACTTCCAGCGGAGCGCTCAGCCGCCGTACGCGCCCGACGCCGTCAGGCGCAGGGCCGTGTCGATGAGGGGGACGTGGCTGAAGGCCTGGGGGAAGTTGCCCACCTGGCGCTTGAGACGCGGGTCCCACTCCTCGGCGAGCAGCCCGAGGTCGTTGCGGAGCGAGAGCAGCTTCTCGAAGAGCTTCCTGGCCTCGTCCACGCGGCCGATCATCGCGAGGTCGTCGGCCATCCAGAACGAGCAGGCCAGGAAGGCCCCCTCGTCGCCGGGCAGGCCGTCGACGCCCTCGCTGTCGCCCTCGGTCGGGTAGCGCAGGATGAAGCCGTCCGGCGTCGACAGCTCGCGCTGGATGGCCTCGATGGTGCCGATGACGCGCTTGTCGTCGGGCGGCAGGAAACCCATCTGCGGGATCAGCAGCAGCGAGGCGTCGAGCTCCTTGGAGCCGTACGACTGCGTGAAGGTGTTGCGCTCCTTGTCGTAACCCTTTTCGCACACGTCCCGGTGGATCTCGTCGCGCAGCTCCTTCCAACGCTCCAGCGGGCCGTCCGCGTCGCCGGACTCGATGAGCTTGATGGTGCGGTCTACGGCGACCCAGGCCATGACCTTGGAGTGCACGAAGTGCCGGCGCGGGCCGCGCACCTCCCAGATGCCCTCGTCCGGCTCGTCCCAGTGCTGCTCCAGGTAGCGGATCAGCTTCAGCTGGAGGAGGGAGGCGTAGTCGCTGCGGGCCAGGCCCGTCATGTGGCCGAGGTGCAGGGCCTCCGTGACCTCGCCGTACACGTCGAGCTGGAGCTGGTGGGCGGCGCCGTTGCCGACGCGCACCGGCGCCGAGTTCTCGTAGCCGGGCAGCCAGTCCAGCTCGGCCTCGCCCAGCTCGCGCTCGCCCGCGATGCCGTACATGATCTGCAGGTTCTCGGGGTCGCCGGCGACCGCGCGCAGCAGCCACTCGCGCCAGGCGCGGGCCTCCTCGCGGTAACCGGTGCGCAGCAGCGAGGACAGCGTGATGGCCGCGTCACGCAGCCAGGTGTAGCGGTAGTCCCAGTTGCGGACGCCGCCGATGTCCTCGGGGAGGGAGGTCGTCGGCGCGGCGACGATGCCGCCGGTCGGGGCGTACGTCAGCGCCTTCAGCGTGATCAGCGAGCGGATCACCGCCTCGCGGTAGGGGCCGTGGTACGTACAGTGCTCGACCCACTCCCGCCAGAAGTCCTCCGTGGCCTCCAGGGAGGCCTCCGGCTCCGGCAGCGGCGGGGGCTCCTTGTGCGAGGGCTGCCAGGAGATGGTGAAGGCGATCCGGTCACCGGGGGCGACCGTGAAGTCCGAGTACGTGGTCAGCGACTTGCCGTAGGTCTCGCACTCGGTGTCGTACCAGACCGAGTCGGGGCCGGCGACGGCGACCGTACGGCCGTCGTGCTTGTGCACCCAGGGCACGACACGGCCGTACGAGAAACGCATGCGCAGGGCCGAGCGCATGGGGACGCGGCCCGAGACGCCCTCGACGATCCGGATCAGCTGCGGGGCGCCGTCACGCGGGGGCATGAAATCGGTCACTCGGACCGTGCCGCGCGGGGTGTCCCACTCGGATTCCAGGATCAGCGAGTCGCCGCGGTAGCCGCGCCGGGCCGCCCGCGGGGGCTGGGCGTCGGAGGCGTGGGCGGGGCCCAGCCGCCAGAAACCGTGCTCCTCGGTGCCCAGCAGACCGGCGAAGATGGCATGCGAGTCGAAGCGCGGCAGGCACAGCCAGTCCACCGTGCCGTCCCGGCAGACCAGGGCAGCGGTCTGCATGTCTCCGATGAGTGCGTAGTCTTCGATGCGCCCGGCCACGTGCAACTCCAGTCGAACGGCCACGTCACCCCCAGCAGGGGGCTGTCGCTATTGCGGTCAAGGGGTCGTTGTAATGCGTCGTTGAGCGGTGAAGCAAAGCAGTCGTGCCTGCCGTGTGGCAAAACGACAATTGATGCTCAACGAACTGACGAGCTCTCGTTGTTCCGGTCATCACGTGCGGGGGTGGTGACGTGTATCCGGCCGGGCTCGGCAGCGAGTGTCCGAGCAGGATACGACGCACGTAGATGATCTGTGTGCCGCTCCCGGCAACCGGGATCGGCCGAACGGGTGAGCAACCGTCGGGAAACAGCGGAAGACGTGCACGTCCGTGGCGGTCCGTGTGCGGAGCGTGCCCGGAAGCCGCCGGCTGCCGTCGCTGATACCCTGGTAGCCCGTGGACCGGTGGGCGAGAAAACCCCGGAACCGCAACCCAGACCGCGACCACGGGAGCCCCCTCTTGGCCATGCCGCCGCATGTTTTTCGAAACAGCACAGCCACGACGACCAAGCACATCTTCGTCACCGGGGGTGTCGCCTCCTCCCTGGGCAAGGGCCTGACGGCCTCCAGCCTCGGCATGCTGCTCAAGGCGCGCGGCCTCAGGGTCGTGATGCAGAAGCTCGACCCGTATCTGAACGTGGACCCGGGCACGATGAACCCCTTCCAGCACGGTGAGGTCTTCGTCACGAACGACGGGGCGGAGACCGACCTGGACATCGGACACTACGAGCGCTTCCTCGACCGTGACTTGGACGGCTCCGCCAATGTCACTACGGGACAGGTCTACTCGACGGTGATCGCCAAGGAGCGGCGCGGCGAGTACCTCGGCGACACCGTGCAGGTCATCCCGCACATCACCAACGAGATCAAGCACCGGATCCGCCGGATGGCGACCGACGAGGTCGACGTCGTCATCACGGAGGTCGGCGGCACGGTCGGCGACATCGAGTCGCTGCCGTTCCTGGAGACGGTGCGCCAGGTGCGGCACGAGGTCGGCCGTGACAACGTCTTCGTCGTCCACATCTCCCTCCTGCCCTACATCGGCCCGTCGGGAGAGCTGAAGACGAAGCCGACCCAGCACTCGGTTGCGGCCCTGCGCAACATCGGTATCCAGCCGGACGCCATCGTGCTGCGCTGCGACCGCGAGGTGCCGACCGCGATCAAGCGCAAGATCTCCCTGATGTGCGACGTCGACGAGGCCGCCGTGGTGGCCTGTCCCGACGCCCGCTCGATCTACGACATCCCGAAGACCGTGCACGGCGAGGGCCTGGACGCCTATGTCGTCCGCAAGCTGGACCTGCCCTTCCGCGACGTGGACTGGACGACCTGGGACGACCTGCTCGACCGCGTCCACAACCCCGACCACGAGATCACCCTCGCCCTGGTCGGCAAGTACATCGACCTGCCCGACGCCTACCTTTCGGTCACCGAGGCCCTGCGCGCCGGCGGCTTCGCCAACAAGGCCCGCGTGAAGATCAAGTGGGTCACCTCCGACGACTGCAAGACCCCGGCCGGCGCCAAGGCGCAGCTGGCTGACGTCGACGGCATCTGCATCCCCGGCGGCTTCGGCGACCGCGGTGTGCTCGGCAAGGTCGGCGCGATCAGGTACGCCCGCGAGAACAAGATCCCGCTGCTCGGCCTCTGTCTGGGCCTGCAGTGCATCGTGATCGAGGCCGCGCGCAACCTGGCCGACATCGGCGACGCCAACTCCACCGAGTTCGACCCGGCCACCGCCCACCCGGTCATCTCCACCATGGCCGAGCAGCTGGACATCGTCGCCGGCGAGGGGGACATGGGCGGAACGATGCGCCTGGGTATGTACCCGGCCAAGCTGGCCGAGGGCTCCATCGTGCGCGAGGTGTACGACGGCAAGGAGTACGTCGAGGAGCGGCACCGCCACCGCTACGAGGTCAACAACGCCTACCGCGCGGAGCTGGAGAAGAAGGCGGGCATCCTGTTCTCCGGCACGTCGCCGGACGGCAAGCTCGTGGAGTACGTGGAGTACCCCCGCGAGGTGCACCCTTACCTGGTCGCCACCCAGGCGCACCCCGAACTGCGCTCGCGTCCGACCAGGCCGCACCCGCTGTTCGCGGGCCTGGTGAAGGCCGCCGTCGAGCGGAAGAACTCCGACTGACACAACAGTTGTACGGTGGCCGGGGCGCGCGCATTCAAAAGGTGAGCGCCCCGGCTGCTCTTTTTTTGCACGTGGGGAAGGACAGGGCATGACGATCAAGGACACTCCCGAGGAGTGGGAGATCCGGGCGACGAGGACCCCCTTCGTGGGCAACAAGACCTCCGTCCGCACGGACGACGTGGTCATGCCCGACGGAACGGTCGTCCACCGCGACTACCAGGTCCACCCGGGCTCGGTCGGCGTCCTCGCCCTGGACGACGAGGGACGTGTCCTGGTGATCCGCCAGTACCGCCACCCCGTACGCCAGAAGCTCTGGGAGATCCCGGCCGGCCTGCTCGACGTGCCCGGTGAGAACCCGCTGCACGCGGCCCAGCGCGAGCTGTACGAGGAGGCGCACGTCAAGGCGGAGGACTGGCGGGTGCTGGCCGACGTCTACACCACCCCGGGCGGCTCCGACGAGGCCGTGCGGATCTTCCTGGCCCGGGATCTGTCCGAGGCCGAGGGCGAGCGCTTCGCGGTCGAGCACGAGGAGATCGACCTGGAGTACGACCGTGTGCCGCTCGACGAGCTGGCCCGGGGCGTCCTCGCGGGTGAACTGCACAACAACTGCCTCGTGGTGGGCGTCCTTTCGCTCATCGCGGCGCAGAACGGCGACGGGCTCGACGCGCTGCGTCCGGCCGAGGCGCCGTGGCCCGCGCGTCCGTTCGAGTCCTGAACACTTCCGGGCGTGTCGGTGTGACCATCGGCTGATCCGATCGAGGGACCTGTCCGCCGCGCTCCACCAGGAACGTTGCAGAGCGTGAACTAGGCTCTGACCCATGCCCGGACCGGGGACCCGGCGGGCTTGCGTGCGGTGGGACGGGAGTGTGGCCCGTGACGGATCAGGCGGTGGACACGGAAGGCGGCGCACGGCTGTCGGAAAGTCAGTTCCTGGGCCGTACAAGGGAGTTGAAGGAACTGCGCGCCGACATCGAGCGCGCCGGCCTGGACACCCTGTCCGGGAGGAAACCCCCACGCGCGCGTGTCCTGCTCATCGCCGGAAAGCCCGGCTCCGGACGCACCGCGCTCGCCGAGGAACTCGTACGACAGGTCGCGGACCGTTACGACGACGGAGTGCTGCGCGCCCGGCTGAGCGAGCCCGACGGCACCCCCGTCCCCGTCGAGCGCGCCGCCCGTGAGCTGCTGGCCGCCCTGGACCTGCCCACCCCCGCCGGAGCCGCCGCCGACGACCTGACCGAGGCCCTGCGCACCGCCCTCGCCGACCGGCGGGTCCTGCTGCTGCTCGACGACGCGGCCGACGCTGAGCAGGTCGACGCCCTCCTCCCGGACACCCCCGACTGCCTGGTCGTCGCCGTGTCCGGCGGCCCCCTCACCGGCATCTCCGACGTCCGCCCCTGCACCCTGGGCGGCCTCGACACCAAGTCCGGCCTGGAGCTGCTCACCCGCTACACCGGTTCGGTCCGCATCACCGTCGACCCCCGTGCCGCCGAGGGCCTGGTCGAGGAGTGCCAGGGGCAGCCCGCCGTGCTGACGCTGGCCGGCGGCTGGCTCGCCGCGCGCCCCAAGGCGGCCGTCGCCGACCTGGCCAAGCAGCTGCACAGCGAGGACGGCGAGGGCACCCCGCTCAGCCGGGTCTTCCGGCTCGTCCACGGTTCACTGCCCCCGGCCTCCGCCCGGATACTGCGACTGCTCTCGCTGGCCCCGGCCGGCCTCGTCGACCCGCACACCGCCGCCGCGCTGGCCGGCTGCTCCATCGACAGCGCGCGGGCCGCCCTGGACGACTTCGTCGCCCTCGGCCTGCTGCACACCGTGGACTCGCCGCTGCCCCAGTACGAGGTGCCCGGCTGTCTGCACCCCCTGCTCAGAAGGCTGGCCGCGACCCAGGACCGCCCAGGCGAGCTCCAGCTGGCCCGCGCCCGGATGTTGGAGCGGACGGTGCGCCTGCTGCAGGCCTGCCGGACCATCACCGAGACCGACGACCCCGAGGCCCGCGAGAAGCTCCAGGCGATGCCCCGCTCGCTGCGTTTCCCGAGCCCCCGGGCCGCCGAGGAGTGGCTGCGCATCCGGCGGCCCGCGCTGCTGGCCTCCGCCCGGGCCGCGGTGGCCGACGGGGAGCTGGACACCCTCGCAAGGCGCCTGATGTCCCAGCTGGTCAGGGCGATGGTGGCGCACTTCGGCACCCAGGCCGCCGCGTCCGACCTGTACGGCATCCACGCGCTGGTCCTCGACGTCGCCGAGCGCCGGAAGCTGCCCCGCGAGAAGGCCGCCGCGCTGCTGAACCTGGGCGATCTGGACGGCCAGACCGGCCGTACGGCGCAGGCTCTGGTGCGGTATCGGGCCGCGCTGGACGCCGGACGCGAGGCGAACGACCCGTACGCGACCGGGCGCGCGATGGAATCCGTAGGCGGTGCGCATCTGGAGCTCGAGGACTACGACCGGGCCGCCGACTGGTTCGGCCGGGCCCTGGCCCAGCGGCTGGCCCGGGACGAGCGCGCCGAGGCGGCCCGGCTGTACGGCCGTATCGCCGCCGCCCACAGCTACGCGGGCCGCTACGGCGAGGCGCAGCGCAACTGGCGGGCCGCTGCCGCCGGGTACCGCAAGAACGGCGATGTGGCGGCCCACGCCCGGGCGTTGAGCGAGCTCGCCCGCGTCCAGGAGTACGCGGGGCGGCCCGAGGAGTCGCTGCGCACCTGCCACGAGGCGCTGGAGTGGGCGCGCCGGGCCGAGGACCAGCGGCTGCAGGCCGCGCTGCAGCTGCGGCTCGCCGACACGCTGGAGCACCTCGGCGATCCGGCGGTCGCCGCGCTGCACCGGGGACGGGCCGAGCGCCTCCTCGGTGACGAGCCGGAACGGGCCGATGACACGAAACAAGCCGCTGATGCCTGCGAAATCCGTAGTACATCCGCTGAAGATTGATGTAATGAAAGGCTAGACAGCGGGAACACCTTCATTAAACTGGCTCTGCCGCACCTTCTCCTGCGGTGTCTCCCGGTGTGTTCCGTCATGCCTGGGTACGTGTTGTATTGCCCCACATCCACTGAGCCAAGGACCGTGATCCACGTGAAGGTCGGCATCCCCCGCGAGGTCAAGAACAACGAGTTCCGGGTGGCCATCACCCCCGCCGGGGTGCACGAGCTCGTGCGCCACGGGCACCAGGTCGTCATCGAGCGGGGCGCCGGCCTCGGCTCGTCGATCCCGGACGAGGAGTACACCGCCGAGGGTGCCCAGATCCTGGACACCGCCGACGAGGTCTGGGCCGCCGCCGACCTGCTGCTGAAGGTCAAGGAGCCGATCGCCGAGGAGTACCACCGCCTCCGCAAGGACCAGACGCTCTTCACCTACCTGCACCTGGCCGCCTCCAAGGAGTGCACCGACGCGCTCATCGAGTCCGGCACCACGGCGATCGCCTACGAGACCGTCGAGCTGCCCAGCCGCGCCCTGCCGCTGCTGGCGCCCATGTCCGAGGTCGCGGGCCGGCTGGCCCCGCAGGTCGGCGCCTACCACCTGATGCGCTCGGTCGGCGGCCGCGGTGTGCTGCCCGGCGGCGTCCCCGGCACCCAGCCCGCGCGTGCCGTCGTCATCGGCGGCGGTGTCTCCGGCTGGAACGCCACCCAGATCGCCGTCGGCATGGGCTTCCACGTCACGCTGCTCGACCGCGACATCAACAAGCTCCGTGAGGCCGACAAGGTCTTCGGCACCAAGGTCCGGGCGATCATGTCCAACGCCTTCGAGCTGGAGAAGGCCGTCCTGGACGCCGACCTCGTCATCGGCGCCGTGCTCATCCCGGGCGCCAAGGCCCCGAAGCTGGTCACCAACGAGCTGGTCGCCCGGATGAAGCCCGGAAGTGTCCTTGTCGACATCGCGATCGACCAGGGCGGCTGCTTCGAGGACTCCCGTCCCACCACCCACGCCGAGCCGACCTTCACGGTCCACGACTCGGTCTTCTACTGCGTCGCCAACATGCCCGGCGCGGTGCCCAACACCTCCACCTACGCGCTCACCAACGCCACGCTGCCCTACATCGTCGAACTCGCCGACCACGGCTGGGTGGAGGCGCTGCGCCGCGACCCCGCGCTGGCCAAGGGGCTCAACACCCATGACGGCAAGGTCGTTTACCGCGAGGTGGCTCAGGCGCACGGACTGGAGCACGTGGAGCTGGAGACGCTGCTCGGCTGAGCCCGATCGAGCCGAAAACGTAAGTCACCTTTTCGTAAAGGCGATACGTCAACAAGGCGCGTCAACCGTGCGCACCAGGCCGGACCTTGCCCCACAAGGTCCGGCCGGATGTGTGTATGGTCACTTTGCGCCGCTCGGTCAACTCGCCTCGAACGTAACCCTTCGACCGATTCGCACACCGGCGAAACCTGCCGTGCGACGGCCGTACGCCCTTGACAGCGGGATGTTTCATTGCCGACACATCGGGCCGGGTCCGGCGGATTGTGTTGCTGCGGACGCCCGACACGCCATAGAGTCGCCAACCGTCGGCATGGTGCCACGCTGACCTTGTCTAGAAGTTTCCTGGTCACCAAGGAGGTAAGACGACTTGTGAATGAGTCGACATTTTCTCCCGGGGGTGGTCAACCAGGAATGCCTACGCGGGGCCCCGGTCCCGCGGGGCTCGAGGCTGTCGGCTCCGTCGCTGTCCGAACCTTCGCAGCCCAACAGAGCCAGACCGGCCCCCGCATGGTTCTGTCAGCACCCCAGAGCATGGATGGCCATCACGTGAACGCCATGGCCGGCGACGGAAGTGGCGCGCCCCACAACCACTTCGCCGACTACGACGAACTGCCCGAAGGGCACTTCTACGACCCCGACGCGGAGTACGAGCCGGATCCCGAGTACGCGGCCACGCTCGCGCCCGACGCTGCCCGTCAGCGCCGTGAGCGCATCGGCCCGACCGGGCGCCCGCTGCCGTACTTCCCGATCCCGGGCCCGCTCACCAGTCACGGCCCCGCGACGATCATCGCGATGTGCAACCAGAAGGGCGGCGTCGGCAAGACCACGTCGACCATCAACCTGGGTGCCGCGCTCGCGGAGTACGGCCGGCGTGTGCTGCTCGTGGACTTCGACCCGCAGGGCGCGCTGTCGGTGGGCCTCGGTGTCAACCCGATGGAGCTCGACCTCACCGTCTACAACCTGCTCATGGAGCGGGGCATGGCGGCCGACGAGGTGCTCCTGAAGACGGCGGTCCCCAACATGGACCTGCTGCCCAGCAACATCGACCTGTCGGCGGCGGAGGTCCAGCTGGTCTCCGAGGTCGCGCGCGAGTCCACGCTGCAGCGCGCCCTGAAGCCGCTCATGGCCGACTACGACTACATCGTGATCGACTGTCAGCCCTCGCTGGGTCTGCTCACCGTGAACGCGCTGACGGCCGCGCACAAGGTGATAGTGCCCCTCGAGTGCGAGTTCTTCGCGCTGCGCGGTGTCGCGCTGCTCACCGAGACCATCGAGAAGGTCCAGGAGCGGCTCAACCCGGAGCTGGAGCTCGACGGGATCCTCGCCACGATGTACGACTCGCGCACGGTCCACAGCCGCGAGGTGCTGGCCCGCGTGGTCGAGGCCTTCGACGACCACGTCTACCACACGGTCATCGGCCGCACGGTCCGCTTCCCGGAGACCACGGTCGCGGGCGAGCCGATCACCACCTACGCCTCCAACTCCGTCGGCGCCGCCGCCTACCGCCAGCTCGCCAGGGAGGTGCTCGCCCGGTGTCACGCCGAGTGAGTCTGCCGGGGGCCGACGAACTCTTCCGTACGACAGGGGGAATGGCGCTTCAGCCGTCCACTCCGCGGCGGGGGGCCAACGGCGAAGCCCGTGTGCCCGCGCCCGCCGGGGAGAGCGACCCGGCCGCGGCCGGGCCCGAGGACGCGCCGCAGTCGGTGCCCGCGCAGGGCGGCGACGGCGAGGGCGCGGAGCATGTGGCGGCGGAGCCCGAGCCGTCCGACGAGGGCGAGTCCCGGGACCGGCCGGCCCGCCGTCAGACGGCGCAGGAAGGTTCTGCCCCGGCCGGCGGGGGCGCCCAGCCGCGCAAGCGCGGGCGGGCGGCCAACCGGCGCCCGAGCGGGCGGGAACGGCACGACGAGAAGATCACCGTGTACGTGTCCGCCGAGGAGCTGATGGATCTGGAGCACGCGCGTCTGGTGCTCCGGGGCGAGCACGGGCTGGCCGTCGACCGCGGGCGCATCGTGCGCGAGGCGGTCGCCGTGGTCCTGGCCGACCTGGAGTCCCGCGGGGACGCGAGCATCCTCGTACGCCGACTGCGCGGGCGGTAGACGGTAGCCTGCGGGGGCCATGACCTCGAACGACGTTTCCAGCCCCGGCCCCGGCGCCGGCCGCAGGCGTGCCCTGGGGCGGGGACCGGGCGCGGACGCTCCGCGGGTCGAGCCGACGCCCCCGCCGCCGGAGGACCAGGCGGCGGCGGAGCCGACGACCCCGAAAGCCGCGACCGAGGCCGACGAGGAACGCCCCGAGGAGCGATCCACATCCACGGTGCCGGGGTCCGGGCCGGTCGAGCCGGAGGTACGTGAGCGGGGGGCCGTCAAGGCGGAGGCCGTCGGCGCTGCAGCAGCCGCATGTGGGGCCGTCGATCCCGCGGCAGCCGTATGTGAAGCCGTCCAGCCCGGGGTGGCGGGAGCAGAGGTGCTCGGGCCTCGGGTGGCTGGGGCGGAAGTGCTCGGGCCCGGGGCGGCTGGGGCAGAGGTCGTGGAGGCGGAGGCGGTCGGGCATCTCCTGGGCGACGGAGCCGGGGAGCTCGGGCGGGCGGCCGGCGCTGATGAAGTGCTCGCCGAGCCGGTGGACGAGCCGGCCGAGACAGGGGACGCCCCGCAAGCGGCGGAACCGCTTGCCGAGACCGCAGCCTCTGAACCCATTGCCGACCCGGACAAAGCCGACGACGGTGTCTTCAAGGTTCGGCTCTCCAACTTCGAGGGTCCCTTCGATCTGCTCCTGCAGCTGATCTCCAAGCACAAGCTGGACGTCACCGAGGTCGCGCTGTCCAAGGTGACCGACGAGTTCATGGCGCACATCCGCGCCATGGGGCCGGACTGGGACCTCGATCAGACGACCGAGTTTTTGGTCGTCGCGGCCACGTTGCTCGACCTCAAGGCCGCCCGGCTGCTGCCGTCCGCGGAGGTCGAGGACGAGGCCGATCTCGCTCTCCTCGAAGCACGCGACCTGCTCTTCGCCCGGCTGCTGCAGTACCGCGCGTACAAACAGATCGCCGACATCTTCAGCCGGCGGCTGGAGGACGAGGCCCGCCGCTACCCCCGCACCGTCGGACTGGAGCCGCACCACGCCGAACTGCTGCCCGAGGTCGTCATCAGCATCGGCCCGGAGGGGTTCGCCCGGCTCGCGGTCAAGGCCATGCAGCCGAAGCCCAAGCCGCAGGTGTACGTCGACCACATCCACGCCCCGCTGGTCAGCGTCCAGGAGCAGGCCCGCATCGTGATCGACCGGCTCCGGGAACTCGGCGAGGCCAGCTTCCGCTCCCTCGTCGAGGACACCGACGACACCCTCACCGTCGTAGCCAGGTTCCTGGCGCTTCTGGAGCTGTACCGGGAGAAGGCCGTAGCGCTCGACCAGGAGACCGCCCTCGGGGAGCTGATCGTGCGGTGGACCGGCGGCGAGGGTGAGACCCGGCCGATGGTGACCGACGAGTTCGACCGACCGCCTGAGCCGCCCAAGGAGGACAAGCCGTGAGCGAGGAGACGACCGAGCTGCCGGCCGGCCTGCGCGCCGTCGCCGATCTCGAGCTCAAGCCCGCCCTGGAGGCCGTCCTGATGGTCGTGGACGAGCCCGCCACCGAGGAGCACCTCGCGAAGATCCTGGAGCGCCCGAAGCGCCAGATCGGCGACGCGCTGCGGGCGCTGGCCGACGACTACACCGTCCAGGGCCGCGGCTTCGAGCTGCGCTTCGTCGCGGGAGGCTGGCGCTTCTACAGCCGCGCCGAGTACGCCCCGGCCGTGGAACGCCTGGTCCTGGAGGGCCAGACGGCCCGGCTCACCCAGGCCGCCCTGGAGACGCTCGCGGTCGTCGCCTACCGCCAGCCGGTCAGCCGCAGCCGCGTCTCGGCCGTCCGCGGGGTCAACTGCGACGGGGTCATGCGCACCCTGCTGCAACGGGGTCTGGTCGAGGAGGCGGGCGCGGAACCCGAAACAGGTGCGATCCTGTACAGGACGACGAACTACTTCCTGGAGCGGATGGGCCTGCGCGGTCTGGACGAGCTCCCGGAGCTCGCGCCCTTCCTCCCGGAGGCGGAGGCGATCGAGGCCGAGACCCAGGAGGGCGTTCCCTCGTTCGACCCGGACGCACCCGATGACGGTCCGGGCGCCCACGACGAACACACGACGACGACGGAACTTTGATGCGAAGCAGCGGCAGCGGCAAGAGCGGCGGGCGCGGTAACCACCGCGGAGCCGGCAACAACAGGGACCAGAAGCAGGGTCAGGGCCAGAGCCAGGGCCGCCCCCGCAAGCCCCGCCCCGAGGAGCGCCGCTACGACGTGGGCCCCGGCGCCACCCAGGACGGCCCCAAGTCCGGGCGCGGCGGCGCGGCCCGCGGCGGCGCCAAGGGCGGCCCCAAGCAGGGACAGCAGCGCGGCGGCCGCACGGCTCCCGCCCGCTCCCGTGAGTACGACGCACGGACCGAGGAGCGCAACCGGGACCGGTACGCGGGCAAGAAGGACATCAAGCTGCCCAAGACCTTCCCGGGCGCCGAGCAGGAGGGCGAGCGGCTGCAGAAGGTCCTCGCGCGCGCGGGCTACGGCTCCCGGCGCGCCTGCGAGGAGCTGATCGAGCAGGCCCGGGTCGAGGTCAACGGCGAGATCGTG
Source organism: Streptomyces sp. NPDC006476 (assembly GCF_040612015.1). Lineage (NCBI taxonomy): Bacteria > Bacillati > Actinomycetota > Actinomycetes > Kitasatosporales > Streptomycetaceae > Streptomyces > Streptomyces sp. NPDC006476. Next base: position 27,926 of record NZ_JBEXPK010000026.1, read on the forward strand.
CTGGAGCAGGGCAAGCGGGTCGACCCGGAGAAGGACGAGGTCAAGGTCGACGGCCTGACGGTCGCCACGCAGTCGTACCAGTTCTTCTCGCTCAACAAGCCCGCCGGTGTCGTCTCGACGATGGAGGACCCGGAGGGGCGCCAGTGCCTCGGGGACTACGTCACCAACCGCGAGACCCGGCTCTTCCACGTGGGGCGGCTCGACACGGAGACCGAGGGCGTCATCCTGCTCACCAACCACGGCGAGCTGGCGCACCGGCTGACCCACCCCAAGTACGGCGTGAAGAAGACCTACCTCGCCGCCATCGTCGGCCCGATCCCGCGCGACCTGGGCAAGAAGCTCAAGGACGGCATCCAGCTCGAGGACGGCTACGCGCGCGCGGACCACTTCCGGGTCGTCGAGCAGACCGGCAAGAACTACCTGGTCGAGGTGACCCTGCACGAGGGGCGCAAGCACATCGTGCGCCGCATGCTCGCGGAGGCCGGTTTCCCGGTCGAGAAGCTGGTGCGCACCTCCTTCGGCCCGATCACCCTGGGCGACCAGAAGTCGGGCTGGCTGCGGCGGCTGTCCAACACCGAGGTCGGCATGCTGATGAAGGAAGTCGACCTCTAGCCGATGCCTTTTCGCCCTCTCGCCGGTCTGTACTGCGTGACCGGCGAGAGGAGTGTGCAGGAATGCCTGCTACGACGACGGACCGCGACGAGTTCGTCCGGCTGACGGACCCGTACCGGCGGGAGCTGCTCGCGCACTGCTACCGGATGCTCGGCTCGGTCGACGAGGCCGAGGACCTGGTGCAGGAGACGTATCTGCGGGCCTGGCGGTCCTACGACGGCTACGAGGGCCGGGCGAGCCTGCGGACCTGGCTGCACCGGATCGCCACCAACACGTGTCTGACGGCCCTGGAGGGCCGTGCGAGGCGTCCGCTGCCCTCCGGGCTCGGAGGACCGTCACAGGCGCCCGAGGAGCCGCTGAGGGGCGCTGCGACGGACGTGCCGTGGCTGCAGCCGCTGCCGGACGCCCTCGTCGACCCGGCGACCGTGGTGGCCGCCCGGGGCAGCCTGCGGCTCGCCCTGGTCGCCGCGCTCCAGCATCTGCCCGCCCGGCAGCGGGCGGTGCTCATCCTGCGGGACGTGCTGGCCTGGCGGGCGCCCGAGGTGGCCGCGCTGCTCGGGACGTCGACCGCGGCCGTCAAGAGCACCCTCCAGCGCGCGCGTGCCCGGCTCGACGAGGTGGCCCCCGAGGAGGACCTCGTCGTCGAACCCGGGGGCGCGGCGGACCGCGAGGTGCTCGACCGCTACATGGCCGCCTTCGAGCACGCCGACCTGGACGCGCTGGTCGACCTCCTGCAGGACGGCGTGGAGCTCGAGATGCCGCCCAACCTGGAGTGGTTCCGCGGCCGCAAGGACGTGCTGCGGTTCCTGCAGGCGCGCGTGCACGAGGAGGGCGGACTGCGGATGCTGCCCACGCGCGCGAACGGGCAGCCGGCCCTCGTCATGTACGCGCGCGGGGTGGACGGCGTGCTGCGCGCGCACTCGGTGCAGGTGCTCACCGTGGTGGACGGGACGGTGGCCCGGGTCACGGCCTTCCTCGACGTGGAGCAGGTCGTCCGCTTCGGGTTCCCGCGGGTGCTGTCGTGAACGCCGGGGAGCTGCTGGAGCGTTCGCTCGCCTACGCGCTGGGGTGCGTCGCCGGCGTGGGGGCCGGGCCGCTGGAGCGGGGGACGCCGTGCGCCGAGTGGGACCTGGGGGAGCTGCTCAGGCATCTCGACGACTCGCTCGACGCCCTGCACGAGGGGCTGACGGGCGGGCGGATCGGGCTGACGCCGGGGACCGCCGACCCGGCCTGCGCGTTCCGCACGCGCGCGTGTGCCGTGCTCGGCGCCTGGGCCGCCGGGCCCGGGGAGCGGGTGGTGGTGGGCGAACTGCCGCTGGACGTGCGGGTGATGGCCGCCGTGGGGGCCGTGGAGATCGCCGTGCACGGATGGGACGTGGCGCAGGCCTGCGGGCGCCGGCGGCCCATACCGGCCGCGCTCGCCGCCGAACTGCTGCTCGTCGCGCGGTGCGTGGTCGCGGCGGAGGACCGGGGCGTGCGGTTCGGCGCGCCGGTCGCCGTGCCGCTGGGCGCGGGGCCCGACAGGCGGCTGCTGGCCTTCCTGGGCCGGCGCGATTCCTTTGCGGGGTGAGGGTGGTCTGCCTTCCGTGAGCGACCTCATGAGCTCATGGAAGGAACCCCCGTCATGACCGACACACTGAGTGTCTCCGTGCACGAACCACCCGTGGCGACCGGCCCGTCCCGTCGCGGCTGGACCGTCCTGCTGGCCGGACTCGGCGCGCTGCTGTGCTCCCTGGACGTCGTGGTCGTCGCGACCGCGCTGCCCGCGCTGCGGGCCGATTTCGGGGCGAGCCTGTCGGACCTGGAGTGGACGATCAACGCCTACAACCTGGTCTTCGCCTGCCTCACCCTGACCGGCGCCGCGCTCGGCGACCGCTTCGGACGCCGGCGGATGTACGTCGTCGGGCTCGCCGTCTTCACCCTCGCCTCCGCCACCGCCGCCCTGTCGAACGGGCCGGATCAGCTCATCGGCGCCCGGATCGTGCAGGGCGCCGGGGCGGCCGTCCTGCTTCCGCTCACCCTGACCCTGATCAGTGAGGCGTTCCCGGCCGAGAAGCGGGGGGTCGCCATCGGGGTGTGGGGCGGGGTGACCGGACTCGGGGTGGCCGCCGGGCCGGTGCTGGGCGGGGCCGTCACCGAGGGGCTGTCCTGGCAGTGGATCTTCTGGCTGAACGTGCCGATCGGCCTGGCGATGCTGCCCTTCGCCGCCACCAAGCTCCGGGAGAGTCACGGCACCCGGCCCCAACTCGACCTGGTGGGGCTGGTGCTGGCGGCCGTCGGGCTGACCGGGCTGGCCTGGGCGCCGGTCCGGGCACCGCAGGCCGGGTGGGGGAGCGCCGAGGTGCTGGGCGCGCTGGCCGCGGGAGTCGTGTTCGTCGCGGCCTTCCTCCTGTGGGAGCGCAAGGGTGCCCGTTACCCGATGCTGCCGCTCGCGCACTTCCGCAACCGCGACTTCGCCACCGCCAACGCGGCCGCCTTCCTGGTCTTCGGCTCGCTCCTGGGCGCCCTCTTCATGATCACGCAGCTCTTCCAGACCGGACTCGGCTACTCCCCGCTCCAGGCGGGCGTGCACATCCTCGTCTGGAACGCCATGCCGCTGCTTGTCGCCCCGGTCGCGGGCGCCCTCGCGGACCGCTTCGGCACCCGGCCCTTCATGCTGATCGGACTGCTGCTGCAGGGAACCGGCCTCGCCCTGCTCGCCTGGCAGGTCGAACCCGGTGTCAGTTACGGACAGTTGGTGCTGCCGCTGATCATCGCCGGCATCGGGATCTCCATGGTCTTCCCGAGCGTCGCCAACGCCGTGACCTCCTCCGTCCCGCTCGGCGAGGCGGGCGTCGCGGCCGGCGTCAACAACGCCCTGCGGGAACTGGGCGGAGTCTTCGGCGTCGCCGTCGCCGCCCTGGTCTTCACCCGGTACGGCGGTTACGACTCCCCGGCGTCCTTCCTGGACGGCTGCGCGCCTGCCCTGTGGGTGTCGGCGGGGGCCGCGGGAGCGGGCGCGCTGGTGGCGGCGTTCGCGCCGTCCCGCACGCGCGCGTGAGCCCAGTCCGTGCCGTCGAGCAGCCCGCGCATGCGCTCGGCGGCACGGACCGCGGCCGCGCCGCAGCAGTTGTTGAACAGCACGTGCAGTCGGCCGACCCGCTCGGCGAGCCCGCGCAAGCGGGGCAGCCACTCGGCGAGTTCGGCCTCCCCGTAGTCGTACCGGAAGCGGTCCTCCTTGCTCCCCGAGCCCCAGGCGGGACTGCGACCGTGGAAGCGGACGACGGACAGGTCCGGTGACGTGACCGGTGTGACGGGCGGGATGGACGAGGGAAGCGTCTGCGTCATGTCGACGGCCACGGCGGCCATGCCGTACCGCGCCAGCAGGGCGCGCGTCGCGTCCGCCCACTCCTCGCGCCACCAGCCGGGATGCCGGAACTCCACGGAGAGGGGCCATCCCGCGGTCCGTTCGGCGCATTCCCTCAGGAACCGCCCGGCCCGCCGTCCGGGCCGGAACCACGGCGGGAACTGGAACAGCACAGCGCCGAGCCGTCCCGCCGCCCGCAGCGGCTCGACGCCCTCGGTGAACCGCGCCCACACCGCGTCGAGCACCTTCGGGTCCCGGGGATCGGCGGGCAGCCCGTCCGGCATCACGGACCCGCGGGTCGGGTGACCGGTCAGCAGCGAGAACGCCTTCACGTCGAAGACGAAGCCCTCGGGCGTGCGGTCCGTCCACAGCTCGGAGTTGCGGGCGCTGGGCAGGGCGTAGTACGCCGAGTCGACCTCGACCACCGGGAACCGGTCCGCGTAGTACCGCAATCGCCCCTCGGCGTCCCGGCTTCCCGCCGGATACCAGCCGCTGCCGACCAGCGCGCGGTCCGTCCACGAACACGTGCCCACCAGGATCTCGCCCATGCGGGGCCGGTTACCCGCGCGGGGGTTGTGGAAGCACGCCTCTGTGGTTTATGGTCGTAATGACTATTAAGATGCTCGTCAAGAGGGTGGTGAACATGGCGTTCGACAGGGCGAGTTACGACAAGTACGCCTACGAGCCCTTCGCCGTCACCGTCGACCTCGCCGTCCTCACCATCCGGGACGGCGCGCTGCAGGTGCTGCTGGTCGAGCGCGGGCAGGAGCCGTACGCCGGCCACTGGGCGCTGCCCGGCGGCTTCGTCGAGCCGGACGAGTCGGCGGAGGCGGCCGCGGGACGTGAACTCGCCGAGGAGACGGGCCTGTCCGACGTCACCGGACTCCATCTGGAGCAGCTGCGCACCTACAGCGAGCCCGACCGGGATCCCCGGATGCGGGTCGTGTCCGTCGCCTTCACCGCGCTGCTGCCCGACGCGCCCGAACCGCACGCCGGGAGCGACGCGGCCCGGGCGAGCTGGCTGCCGTACCACGCGGGCCGGCCGCTCGCCTTCGACCACGACCGGATCCTGGCCGACGCCCATGAACGCGTCGGTGCCAAGCTCGAGTACAGCTGCCTCGCCACCGCCTTCTGCCCGCCCGAGTTCACCCTCGGCGAGCTGCAGCAGGTCTACGAGACGGTCTGGGGCACGCCCCTCGACCGGCCCAACTTCCGCCGCAAGGTGCTCGCCACACCCGGGTTCGTCGAACCGGTGCCGGGCGGCGCCCGACTGACCGGAGGGCGCGGCAAACCCGCCGCCCTCTACCGCGCGGGTCAGGCCACCGCTCTGCACCCGCCCCTCCTCCGACCGTCTCGGGAAGGACGCCCCGCATGACCGCAACCATCGTCGACAAGCGCGCCGCCACCGGCGCGTTGATCGGGCTCGCCCTCGGGGACGCGCTCGGCTTCCCGACCGAGTTCAACGACGTGCCCTCGATCCTCGCCAAGTGCGGACCATGGCGGGAGATGCGGCTGCTCGCGCCGGCGACCGTCTCCGACGACACGCAGATGACGCTTGCCGTCGCGCACGGGATGCGGACGGCGATGGACCGCGGGGTGCTCGCGCCCAAGCGGCTGGAGCGGCCGCTGCGCGAGGAGTTCGTGAACTGGTACCAGTCGCCGGACAACAACCGGGCGCCGGGGAACACCTGTCTGCGGGCGTGCAACCTGCTCAAGGACGAGAACCGGCCGTGGCAGGACGCCAGCCAGATCGGCTCCAAGGGGTGCGGCGCCAACATGCGCGTGGCGCCCGTCGGTCTCGCACCGGGGCTGAGCGACGAACAGCGGGCCGGCGCGGCCCAGTTGCAGGCCGGGCTCACCCACGGCCATCCCACGGCGCTCGCCGCGTCCGACCTGACGGCGAGGGCGGTACGACTGCTCGCGCAGGGCACCGAACCGGCGGCCCTGGTCGGGCTGCTGCGGACGTACGCACGCGACAACCGCAGCCGCTACCACCACACCTGGCTCGGCGACCTGTGGACCCGGGCCGACGACTCCACGGCCGAGGAGTTCATCGCCCGCGGCTGGGACGAGTGCCTGGGGGTACTGGACCGTCTCGACGAGGCCGTGCGCACCGCCGCCCCCGAGACCGACCCGTGCCTGGCCACCGGCGCGGGCTGGATCGTCGAAGAGGCGCTGGCGACCGGCCTGTTGTGCTTCCTTCTCTTCCCCGACGAACCGGTCACCGCCATCCGCCGCGCCGCCTGCACCTCCGGCGACTCGGACTCCATCGCCTGTCTGACGGGCGCGTTCGCGGGCGCGTACCTGGGCGCGGACGCCTGGCCGACCGACTGGGCGGACCGCATCGAGTACCGGGGCGACCTGATGACACTCGGCGCCCTCTGGGACGCTTGACCCGTGACCGACACCCTGCCCCTGGACCTGACCCCGGTGATCGCCGAACAGCCCGACCCGGTCCTCTTCGCGACCGTCTCCGGCGCGCACCTCTACGGCTTCCCGTCCCGTGACTCGGACGTCGACCTGCGGGGTGTGCACCTGCTGCCGACCGCCGACCTCGTCGGGCTGCGTGAGCCGGAGGAGACGCGGTCACGGATGTGGGACCGGGACGGCGTCGAGATGGACCTCGTCACCCACGACGTGCGCAAGTTCGTGCGGCTGATGCTGCGCCGCAACGGCTATGTGCTGGAGCAACTGCTCTCCCCCCTGGTCGTCCACACCACGGACGCGCACCGGGAGCTGACCGCACTCGCGCCCGGTGTGCTCACCGCGCATCACGCCCACCACTACCGCGGATTCGCCACCACCCAGTGGCGGCTCTTCGAGAAGACCGGCGAGCTCAAGCCGCTGCTCTACACCTACCGGGTGCTGCTCACGGGCATTCATCTGATGCGCTCCGGCGAAGTGCAGGCACATCTGCCCACGCTGCTCGGGGAGGTGACCGAGGCGCCGGCGTACCTGCCGGAGCTCATCGCCGCCAAGGTGGAGCGGGAGCACGGGGACGCCGATGTCGACCACGCGCGCGTGGAGGCCGACGTCGAGCGGTTGCACGGGGTGCTCGACCGGGCGCAGGAGGCGTCAGAGCTGCCCGACGCCCCGCGGGTGTACGACGCCCTGCACGACTTCGTCGTACGGGTCCGGCTGGAGGGCTGAGGCGCGGCGGACGCGGAGGAGGAAGTCCTCCACACGGCGCTGGTCCGGGTTTTCGGGCAGGGGGGTGTGCGCAGACGCCTCGTCCGCCTCCGTCGCCAGGCGGTTCATCCACGACTCGACCTCGGGCCAGGCGAGGTCGCCGCGTTTCACGGCGAGCAGGGGCTCGCGCTGGTCGCCCACGTCGATGGTGAGGGTGCCCGTGCGGAGCAGGTCGCGGGAGCTGATCAGCAGGCGCAGCAGGTGCATCGCGTGCTTCCAGCGCGGGGCGCCGTGGACGCGGACGTCCGCCTCCAGCTTCCTGCGCTGGCCGAGCGCGTAGCGGGTGAAGGTCTCGTGGGCCCGGCGGGAGAGGAACGCCTCGCGCAGGGAGAGGAGTTCGCGGCCCACGGGGTCAACGTGCTCCACCAGGGGGGAGTGCAGGCACTCCAGGATGTTGGGGTTCGCGCGCAGGGCGAGTTCGCAGAAGCGTTCCAGTTCCCAGCTGAACTGTTCGTCCGCCGGGCCCTCGACATGCGTCGGCGGCTTCTCGAAACCCCAGAACAGGGGAGTGGGGGCGACATAGACGCCCCGGCGGTCGGTGTCGCTGCCCTCCGTCGCCAGACCGAAGGCGCGCGACCCCATGACGCAGGAGTAGATCGTGTGGTCGCGCACCAGGGCCTCGGGCTGCATGTCCGCGAGCGTACGCGGCGCCTCACGCCAGGTGGATCGAATTTCCCTCCACCTTGATCTGCTCCGGCGGCAGCGGCTTCGGCGCCGGTCCGCCAGCAACCGTACCGTCGGCGATGTGGTACTTGCTGCCGTGGCACGGGCAGTCGATGGTGCCGTCGGCGACCGTGCTCACGGTGCAGCCCTGATGCGTGCAGATCGCCGAGAAGGCCTTGAACTCGCCCTTCGCCGGCTGGGTGACGACGACCTTCTCGTCCTTGAAGATCTTGCCCCCGCCGACCGGGATCTCGGAGGTCTGCGCGAGCTCCTGCCCGGCCGAGGCCTTCACGGACGAGGAGCCCGAACCGCCCCCGCTGTCGCCGTACTTGCTGCAGCCCGCGGCCAGCGGCACCGCACCTGTGGCGAGGAGAACCGTGCGCCGTGTCGAGCGGTGGGTCATGTCGTCACTCCGAACGTACGGAAGAACCAGAGGGCGGACGTCAGCCAGATGAGGGTGAGAACGGTGAAGACCAGCCCGCCGACGAACGGCAGCAGCCAGCCCGGCAGCCGCTCCGAGCGGAGCAGCAGCATCTTGGCACTGAAGGCACCGAAGAAGAAGCAACCCAGGACGGAGTGCCACATGACGCGTGTGCTGTACGTCTGGTAGCCCAGCGCGTACAGACAGTGCACCGCCACCGGGACCGCCACCAGGAACGCGATACGACCCGACCAGCGGTGCAGCGTCGGCGCCCAGCCCGGTCCCCGGAGCTTGCCGTAGACCATGAACGCGGACACCAGTTGGACGAGCGCGAAGAAGAAGGCGGTCGTCGCCAGCCACGACTTCACCGCCCCCGTGCTGCTGAACCCGGCGAGGTTGAAGGCGGTGCCGGCCGGGTGGTGGGCCTTTCCGTAGACGCCGAGGCCGACGGCCACCGCGGCGGCGACCAGGGCCGGGACCAGATACCGGGCCGGGCTCGGCGCCCGATGGGCCGGCCCGGGGGGCGGAAAGCTCTGCGTGGCGGCGTTCGGATCGACGGTCATGGTCGGCTCCCCGGGCAGAAGGATCAAGGAGTTACGGGACGTGCCGTGAGCTGCTCTCCGTCGACCGTCACCGCGCCCGTGGCCGGGTCGATGGCGGGCGCGGTCGTGCGCTTGCCGTCACGGGTGAGCAGACCGACCTGGCGGCCGTTCGGCAGGACGATCCAGCCGCCGACGATCCGGGCGCCGCGCACCTGGCTGTTGGCCCGGTACAGCCCGGACGGCTTCTTGGCCTTGGCCAGGGTGAAGGTGTAGTGGCCGCCACCGAGGTCGGCGGTACCGCTCAGCCGCGCGCCTCCCTTCAGCGTGCCGTTCAACCGCGCGCCGTTCTCGCCGGTCAGCGCCATGCTGCCGTCACCGCGCACATCGCCCTTCAGCCAGGACTCGATGTTGTGGCCGTCGCAGAAGTACGCGATCGCCTTGCCGCCGCGCAGCGAGACGGCGACGGCGGAGGAGTCGTCGTCCGTGCGGCCGGTGTAGACGCCGGTGGCCGCCGCCGTGTGCGTCGGGGTCGGGCTGGGACTCGGCGGTGCGCTGGTCCTCGTGGGCGCGGGAGACGCGGCCGGCGACTCCTCTTTGTACGTCGACGAGGCGCTCTTGGTGCCGGTGGTCGAGTTGAGCGTGAGCATGAACAGACCGAACAGCAGTCCCGCGAGCAAGGTCAGCAGCGGTCCTGGACGCTTCATGAAGGCCTCCCCCGAGGCGAGTTTCCTGTCATGAGAGCGGACCGGCGGCCACGGCGTAAAGAGGCGCACGGGGTGTTCCGCCGCCAAGTATCGGAATAGAGACATTCGGGTGACATTGTCGGAGATCGTCGGGGCCGTCTCAGCGGGCGGGCGCCGACGGCCGCCGCCGCGCGGGCTGACTAGGCTGGACGGTCGTAGAGCCGATACGTGAGCGAGGAGCAGCGCCGTGGCGGTACGAGCGGTCCGGGGAGCCGTCCAACTGGAACGGGACGAGGCCGGACACATGGACGAGCAGGTCGGAGCCCTGCTCACCGCCGTCCTGGAGCGGAACGGCCTGAGTGCCGACGACCTGATCAGCATCTGGTTCACGGCCACGCCCGACCTGCACAGCGACTTCCCGGCGGCCGCCGCCCGCAAGCTCGGCATCGTCGACGTCCCCCTGATCTGCGCGCAGGAACTCGACATCGCGGGCGCCATGCCCCGGGTCGTGCGGATACTCGCGCACATCGAGACCGACCGGTCCCGCGCCGAGATCAACCACGTCTACCTCGGCGCCGCGACCGCCCTGCGCAAGGACATCGCCCAGTGAGAACCGCACTCGTCATCGGCACCGGCCTCATCGGTACGTCCGCGGCCCTCGCCCTGTCCCAGCGGGGCGTCGTCGTCCACCTCACCGACCACGACCCGGAGCAGGCCCGCACCGCGGCCGCCCTGGGCGCCGGCACGGACGAGGTCCCCGAGGGGCCCGTCGACCTCGCGATCGTCGCCGCCCCGCCGGCCCATGTCGCCGCCGTGCTCGCCGACGCCATGCGCCGGGGCCTGGCCCGCGGCTACATCGACGTCGCCAGCGTCAAGGGCGGCCCGCGCCGCGAGCTGGAGGCGCTGGGCCTCGACCTGTCGGCGTACATCGGCACGCACCCCATGTCCGGCCGGGAGAAGTCCGGCCCGCTGGCCGCCACCGGCGACCTCTTCGAGGGCCGCCCCTGGGTCCTGACGCCGACCCGGGACACCGACACCGAGGTGCTGAACCTCGCACTCGAGCTGGTCTCGCACTGCCGTGCCGTGCCGGTGGTGATGGACGCCGACGCCCACGACCGGGCCGTCGCGCTCGTCTCCCACATGCCCCACCTGGTCTCCAGCATGGTCGCCGCGCGCCTGGAGAACGCCGAGGAGGCGGCGGTACGGCTGTGCGGGCAGGGCATCCGGGACGTGACCCGGATCGCCGCCTCCGACCCCCGGATGTGGATCGACATCCTCTCCGCGAACCCCGGGCCGGTCGCCGACCTGCTCTCGGACGTCGCCGCCGACCTGGAGGAGACCGTCGAGGCGCTGCGCTCCCTGCAGTCCTCGGACGACGCCAAGCGGCGTGAGGGCACGGCCGGCATCGAGGACGTGCTGCGGCGCGGCAACGCGGGGCAGGTCCGCGTCCCCGGCAAGCACGGCTCCGCGCCGCGGGTCTACGAGGCCGTGACCGTCCTGATCAGCGACGAGCCGGGCCAGCTGGCCCGTATCTTCGCCGACGCCGGCCGGGCCGGGGTCAACATCGAAGACGTGCGCATCGAGCACGCGACCGGGCAGCAGGCGGGTCTGATCCAGCTGATGGTGGAGCCGCAGGCGGCGCCGGTGCTCAGTGCCGCGCTGCGGGAGCGGGGCTGGTCCATCCGGCAGTGATCCTCCCGATCATCCGCCTGTAAGAGGGGACCCGGGAGGCCGGTAACCTTGTGCGGGGCGCGCTCGCGCCCGTACACCACCACCGCACCGCACCAGGAAGGTGTCCCCTCGTGGAAAACGGCGCCGCCAAGCCCGTGATCGTCGCCATCGACGGTCCGTCCGGCACGGGCAAGTCGAGCACGTCGAAGGCCGTCGCCGCGCAGCTCGGCCTGAGCTACCTGGACACCGGTGCCCAGTACCGGGCGATCACCTGGTGGATGGTGACCAACGGGATCGACCTCGAGGACCCCTCCGCGATCGCCGCCGCGGCCGGCAAGCCCGAGATCGTCTCCGGTACGGACCCGGCGAACCCGACGATCAGCGTCGACGGCACCGATGTGGCCGGGCCGATCCGCACCCAGGAGGTCACCGCCAAGGTCAGCGCGGTCAGCGCGGTGCCCGAGGTGCGCGCCCGGATCACCGAGCTGCAGCGTTCGCTGGCCGCCTCCGCCGAGACCGGCATAGTGGTCGAGGGCCGCGACATCGGTACGACCGTGCTGCCCGACGCCGATCTGAAGATCTTCCTCACCGCCTCCGCGGAGGCCCGCGCGGCCCGTCGCAGCGGTGAGCTGAAGGGCGCCGACGTCAACGCCACCCGCGAGGCGCTGATCAAGCGGGACGCGGCTGACTCCTCCCGCAAGACCTCGCCGCTCGCCAAGGCGGACGACGCGGTCGAGGTGGACACCACCGAGCTCACCCTCGCGCAGGTCATCGAGTGCGTCGTCACCCTCGTCGAGGAGAAGCGGGCCGGGAAGTGACCGCTGCTCCCGTTGCCTCCGAGCGGGGCGCCGACATCGGACGCCGGATCGGCGTCGGCCTGATGTACGGGCTGTGGAAGCCGCGGGTGCTCGGTGCCTGGAAGGTGCCCGCGAGCGGCCCGGCGATCCTCGCCGTGAACCACTCCCACAACATCGACGGCCCCATGGTCATGGGAGTCGCGCCCAGGCCGACGCACTTCCTGATCAAGAAGGAGGCGTTCGTCGGCCCGCTCGACCCGTTCCTGACGGCCATCGGCCAGCTGAAGGTGGACCGCTCGGTCGCCGACCGCGGGGCCATCACGCGCGCGCTCGACGTCCTGGCGGCCGGCGGAGTCCTGGGCATCTTCCCGGAGGGCACCCGCGGCGAGGGCGACTTCGCCTCCCTGCGCGCGGGGCTCGCCTACTTCGCCGTCCGCAGCGGCGCCCCGATCGTCCCGGTCGCCGTCCTGGGAAGTTCCGAGAAGCCCGGACGGTTGATAAAGGGGCTGCCTCCGCTGCGCAGCCGCGTCGACGTCGTCTTCGGCGACCCCTTCGAGGCGGGCGACGGCACCGGACGGCGCACCCGAGCGGCCCTGGACGCGGCGACCGAGCGCATCCAGAAACAGCTCGGCACCCACCTGGAAAACGCAAGGCGCCTGACCGGGCGCTAGGCGACACTGAGTAGTGGATCAAACCGGATGACACCGGGCGGTCCACCGATCACCACGATGAACGAGGTACGGACTTCATGAACGACGACATCCACTCCGAGGGCTCTTTCGAGGAGCACGACCACGGAGAGCTTGGCGATGCCGAGTACGCGGAGTTCATGGAGCTCGCCGTGGAAGAGGGCTTCGACCTCGAGGACGTCGAGGGGGCCATCGAGGCCGCGGGGCACGGGCCGCTGCCGGTGCTGGCGGTCGTCGGGCGGCCGAACGTCGGCAAGTCGACCCTCGTCAACCGCATCATCGGCCGCCGTGAGGCGGTCGTCGAGGACAAGCCCGGTGTCACCCGCGACCGGGTGACCTACGAGGCCGAGTGGGCGGGCCGCCGCTTCAAGGTCGTCGACACCGGCGGCTGGGAGCAGGACGTCCTCGGCATCGACGCCTCCGTGGCCGCCCAGGCCGAGTACGCGATCGAGGCCGCCGACGCGGTGGTGTTCGTCGTCGACGCCAAGGTCGGCGCGACCGACACCGACGAGGCGGTCGTACGACTGCTGCGCAAGGCCGGCAAGCCGGTCGTGCTGGCGGCCAACAAGGTCGACGGCCCGAGCGGCGAGGCGGACGCCGCCTACCTCTGGTCCCTCGGCCTCGGCGAGCCGCACCCGGTCTCCGCGCTGCACGGCCGCGGCACCGGCGACATGCTCGACGCCGTCCTGGAGGCCCTCCCGGACGCACCCGCGCAGACCTTCGGCGGTCCCGGTATCGGCGGCCCCCGCCGGATCGCCCTCATCGGCCGCCCGAACGTCGGCAAGTCCTCCCTGCTGAACAAGGTGGCGGGCGAGGAGCGCGTTGTCGTCAACGAAATCGCGGGCACCACCCGCGACCCGGTCGACGAGCTGATCGAACTCGGCGGTGTCACCTGGAAGTTCGTCGACACGGCCGGTATCCGCAAGCGTGTCCACCTCCAGCAGGGCGCCGACTACTACGCCTCGCTGCGCACCGCGGCCGCCGTCGAGAAGGCCGAGGTGGCGGTCATCCTGATCGACGCCTCCGAGTCCATCTCGGTGCAGGACCAGCGGATCGTCACCATGGCGGTCGAGGCGGGCCGCGCCATGGTCATCGCCTACAACAAGTGGGACACCCTCGACGAGGAGCGCCGCTACTACCTGGAGCGGGAGATCGAGACCGAGTTCGGTCAGGTGGCGTGGGCGCCCCGGGTCAATGTCTCGGCGCGCACCGGGCGGCACATGGAGAAGCTGGTCCCCGCGATCGAGACCGCCCTCGCCGGCTGGGAGACCCGTATCCCCACCGGCCGCCTGAACGCCTTCCTCGGCGAGCTGGTCGCCGCCCACCCGCACCCGATCCGGGGCGGCAAGCAGCCGCGCATCCTCTTCGGCACCCAGGCCGGCACCAAGCCGCCGCGGTTCGTCTTCTTCGCGTCCGGCTTCATCGAGGCGGGCTACCGGCGCTTCATCGAGCGCCGGCTGCGGGAGGAGTTCGGCTTCGAGGGGACGCCGATCCATATCTCCGTGCGGGTGCGCGAGAAGCGCGGCAAGAAGAAGTAGGCGCGAGCGACACGCGAACGACAAGGAGGGCGGCCCCCGTTGGGACCGCCCTCCTTCTCATCTCCGCTCAGCCGCCTCTGCGCGAACCCGGCGGCAGGGCCGCCGGTACGTGCTGCATCGCCGAGGCCTGCGGCCCGATGTGCCCGACCCGCTGCCACTGCGACTGCTGACGCGCGACGGACGCCCCCGCGCTGTAGGCGCCGTAGGAGCTGCTGAACGACCCCGGGCGGTGCCCGCCGTACGACCCCGTGCCGTGCGGGATGTTCCCGAAGGCGGTGAAGCCCAGGTCCTCCTCGCCGCTGCGGTCGCCCGGCAGCGTGCGGAAGGACTTGACGTACTCGGCGTAGAGCGCGTCGTAGATCGGCGTGGCCGATGGGCCGCCCAGGAAGTCCGGGGCCGACCTCGACGAAGGGATCGACTGGAACGACTGGCGGCGCGGAACGTCGTATGCGTGCACGTATGTCCAAACGACCTCGGGTCACTTGGGATGCGGGTGCACGCGACGGCGGCTCTCAGGTGCCGGCGAGGGGCATGGCCGCGGCCACCAGCTTGCCGCCCGCCGCGGCCTTGTCGAGCGCGTCCCGCAGCAGGTCCTCACGCGGCTGGCGGCCGATCGAGCCCACCGGCGCGGCGAACATCAGAACCTGCTGGTGCTTGTTGGCCGCGGCCCGCCAACCCTCCGTCACCTGCAGCGGCTGGTGCGCCTGCCACCACGCCACCGGCTGACCGCCGGCCGCGTTCGGCTGCAGCACCGCGTGCAGCTGCCCGACGGCCAGCAGCACCGACCAGCCGTGCAGCACCGGCGGCACCTCGGTGATCTCCGTCAGCGGCATGAACCCCTGCTCGATGAGCAGCGGCAGGAAGTCGTCCCCGAGACCCGTGGCCCCCGGCCGTACGATCGGTCCCGTCGGCTCGACCACCAGCGCAGGGTGCAACTCCCCGGCGATCAGCACGAGTCCGCTGGTCACTCCCAGCACGGCCTGCTCCGGTACGACCTTGTCCGGGTCGAGGTCCACGGTGTCGCCGGAGATGGACCGCACGGCCCCCTGGAGCTGCTCCTCGGTCACCTGCACGACCTGCGAGGGCAGGCAACTGGCGTGGGCGAAGGCGAGGACGGCGGTCTCGTCGCCGATGAACAGGACGGTGCTGGTGCGCTCCTGCTCGGAGTCGCCCGGGGTGCGGCAGGACGTGCAGTCGTAGCTGCCGGGGGCGTTCTCTCCGGCGAGCAGCCGGTCGGCCTCTTCGTCGCCGATCTCGGCGCGTACCTCGTCGCTGACGTCGAGCATGCGGGGCACGGTGGCTCCCCTCGGGAAGTGTGAACCGGGCGGGTCCCGGACTCATGAAGAAGACAACGGAGGACCTGTGGCGAGAGTCACGCTCCTGGGCGAACGGAATCAATCCATCCAACGCGGATGGTCACGACGGGTTCGGAATCGGTCACTCACGGTCAAGTGCTTGTCAGGTCAAGATAGTTGGTTGCGTGAAGTGAGTCACAGTCAGTTGGTTCAGGTGGTCGAAATATCGGGAAATCAGGGAGCGAATCAGGTCTCCGGAAAATCTCGCTACCTCCGGTAACACCCAACTGACCTGGCACGACGGCCAGTTGGTTGTCGTCCCGCCCCGACGCTCCTTAGATTCCTCGGCCGTGTGCAACGAGCACCGCTCGGGAAACGTCCGTCCACCGCACCCGGCCCGCACCACCGGCCGGCGCGGTCGCGGCGGACGGGGCGGAGCGTGGCGACCGGCCCAAGTGCCGCGAGCGCGCCCCGCCTTGGGGGACCCCGGGTGTTTCGAGAGGGAATTACATGTCCGAGTGTGCCGATACCACCCGCGACAACGTTCGTAAGACGCGTACGACGGCGGTCCTCGCCGGGGCCGCACTGCTCGCCCCCCTCGGACTGCTGGCCGCCACCGGCAACGCGGTCGCGGCGGACGGCGGAGTGTGGGACCGCATCGCCCAGTGCGAGAGCGGCGGAAACTGGCACATCAACACCGGCAACGGCTACTACGGCGGGCTCCAGTTCTCCGCCGGCACCTGGCGCGCGTACGGCGGCTCGGCCTACGCCTCCACCGCCGACAAGGCCTCCAAGCAGGCGCAGATCGCCGTCGCCACCAAGGTCCAGCACGCCCAGGGCTGGGGCGCCTGGCCGGTCTGTTCGGCCCGGGCCGGTGCGTACGGCAGCGCGCCCGCCTCGTCGGGTGCCGGGTCCACGAAGGCGGCCCCCGAGGAGGTCGTCTCCAAGAAGGCGTCGAAGAACGCCTCGAAGAAGGCTGCGAAGCAGCCGTCGAAGGCCCCGGCCCGCTCGACCGAGCACACCAACCGCAGCTCCTCCCGCGGTGACTACACGGTCCGTGCGGGCGACACGCTCAGCGTGATCGCCGCGCGGCACGGGACCACCTGGCAGCGCCTGTACGCCGCCAACAAGGCCGTCATCGGCGGCGATCCGAACCTGATCGTGCCCGGGCAGCAGCTCGAACTCTGAGGCACACCCCCCTCACCGGGTACCGCGGGGCCTCGTCCGTCACAACGGACGAGGCCCTTCGGCGTCCACTCGGTCACGGGGCAGTCCTGTCATCGTCTCGCCTGCTCGTCCGCCTCGCCGCCGAACACGACCGTCCCGCGCCGCAGTTCGTACAACAGGACCGGCGTTCGGTGGCGAAGCCCGGGCGGCAGCCGCTGCTCGGCGACGATCACACACGCGTCCAGACCGGCGAGCAGTTCGTACGTCCGGGCCGCGACCGGCGGTGACATGCCCTGCGCCGGCTCGTCGACCAGGACCACACGCGCGCGTGCCAGCAGCGCCCGGGAGAGGGCGAGCATGCGCTGCTCGCCGCCGGAGAGCGTTCCGGCCCGGTGCTGGAGCAGGGGCTTGAGCTGCGGATAGGCGTCGAGGGCGAAGTCGTACTGCTGGGAGGCGAGTTCGAGGTTCTCGTGGACGGTGAGGGAGCCGAACACGGCCTGGCGCTCCGGGACCAGGCACAGTCCGCGCCGGGCACGCTCGTACGCCGGCAGCCGGGTCACGTCGGTCCCGTCCCAGATCACCCCGCCGGCGGACAGGGGCACGGTTCCGGCCAGGGCGCGCAGGGCGGTCGTACGGCCGGAGCCGTTGCGGCCGAGGAGGACCGTGAGGCCGGGGGAGGGGGCGGCGAGAGTGACGCCGTGCAGGGCCTCCAGGGGGCCGTAGCGCACGCGGGCGTCGCGGAGGGAGATGCCGGTCATGGGACGACCTCGTCCAGTACGTGGTCCGGGGGGCCGGAGGCGACGATGTGACCGGCCGTCATGACGTGCACGACGTCGGCGAGGTCCGCGACCAGGTCGAGATCGTGCTCCACGACGAGGAGGGCGGTGCCGTCGGCCGCGAGGGCCTTCAGCACGCGGGTCATGGCGGCGACCTCGGTGCTGTCCAGGCCGGCCGCGGGTTCGTCCAGCAGCAGGACGCGGGGGTTGCCGGCGAGGGCCCGGGCCAGTTCCACGCGGCGGAGGGTGCCGGTGGGGAGGTCGGCGGCGGGGAGGGATCTCGCCGGGCCGTCCAGACCGAAGAGTCTGAGGGCGCGCTCGACTGCCTCCGGGTCGGTGGGGCGGCCCTGTTCCGCGCCCACGCGGACGTTCTCGGCGACGGTGAGGGAGGGGAAGACGGAGAGCTGCTGGAAGGTGCGGGCGATTCCGAGGCGGGTGCGGGTGTGGGGTGGGAGCCGGGTGATGTCGCGGTCGCCGAGGTGGACCTGGCCGTGGGTGGGGTGGAGGGTGCCGGCCAGGCAGTGGAACAGGGTGCTCTTGCCGGCGCCGTTGGGGCCGACGACGGCGGTGATCCGGCCGGGAGGTATGTCGATGTCGACTCCGTCGAGGGCGGTGAAGCGGCCGTAGCGGGCGTGGAGGGAGCGGGCTTTGAGGGTCGGTGCGGGTGCGGGTGCGCGGCGGTGCACCCGGCCTCCGGCCGGGTTTGTGTTCCTACCCGCACCACCCGTGCGGGATTCGTGGTCGGGTGCGGGTGGCCCTGGTGGGGGTGGAGCGCCGTCGGCGGCTGCCACCCGCGGCCGAGGGGTCACTCCCGCCAGTGCCCGTCGCCGGGTGGCAGGTTGAGCTGCGGGGTGTACTTGCGCCCGCACGCGCGCTCCCGCCGGCGTGAGCTTCGACGTCCGCCGGCCCCGCAGGCGGTTCGCCGCCGTGCGCAGGGCCTCGTAGGGGCCGGCCGGGAAGCGGCCCACCAGTACTGCCAGGACGCCGATCAGGGCCGCCGCCACCCCGCCCCGGGTGCCCGCGTCGAGGCCGACCAGGAGGGCCGCCGCGGCCAGGGCGCCCAGGGTGCTGTCGGCGCCCAGGACCACCACCGCGGCGAACCAGAGGAGGCCGCGCACGGGGTCGTAGGTGCCGGGATCGAAGGCGCGCGCCCCCATGCCCAGCATGCCGCCGCCGAGGGCGGCCAGCGCGGCGCCCGAGACGAAGGCCAGCAGCTTCAGCGAGGGCACCTGCACACCGGTCGCCGACGCCCCCGACTCGTCGTCCCGCATCGCGGCCAGCGCCCGGCCGGTGCGGCCCCTGCGCAGGGCGTGGGTCGCGAGCAACGCCGCCGCCAGCAGCACCAGTTCGAGGACGTAGTACGCGCGGTCGCCGTCGAAGCCCGCCGGGCGGTCCAGGGACAGGCCGGACGTCGCGTAGGGCTGGGCGAAGACGAAGCGGCTCACGCCGACGCCCACGGCGAAGGTCGCCAAGGCGAGGGCGAGGCCCCGGCGACTGATCGCGGGCCAGCCCGTCAGCAGGCCCAGGGGAGCCACCAGGACGACCGCGACCACGAGGGCGGCCAGTTCCGGGAGGCGGGGCAGGCCCGGGAAGCGGCCGGCGGAGAGAAGGGCCGTGAAGAGGGCGCCCAGGCCCGCGTACGCCGCCTGGCCGAGGGAGATCTGGCCGCCGCGGCCCGTGACGACGACCAGGGAGAGCAGGACCACCCCCAGCGCCGGCACCTGGACCGACGTGTGCAGGTCCGAGCCCGCGAAGCCCAGCGGCAGCAGGAACAGCACGACCGCCACGATCCACGCGCCCGGCGGTGTCGGCACGCGCGTGGTGGCCGTGCGGGGCAGGGCGTCACGCGTGCCGACGCGGGGCATCGCCAGGGACGTGACGAGCAGGGCGACGACGAACAGGTTCGCGTCGGCCGCCTGCAGCAGCGGCCCGCCCCAGCCCGACGGATGCAGCCGGGTCAGCTGGCTCTGCGCCACCCCGATGCCGAGCGCCACCGCCACGGCGACCGGCAGACTGCGCATCCGCGCGGCCACCGCCACCGCCACGACCTCCATGACCAGCAGCGGCAGCCCGTACGGGTCCAGCCGGACGTACGGCGCGAGCAGTACGCCCGTCAGACCCGCCGTGAAGGACCCGAAGGCCCAGCCGGCCGCCGCCACCCGGTCCGCGTCGATCCCGCCGAGCACCGCGAGCTGCCGGTCGTCCACCACGGCTCGCAGTTCCCGCCCGAACCGGGTCCAGCGGATCACCGCACCGACACCGGCCGCCAGGACGAGGACCACCGCCAACTGCCCCCAGGGGTCCGCCGACACCAGCTCGGGGGCGTCGTCCCTCGCCCCCTGCCCCCACAGCAGCGCCGCCCCGCCGACCAGCAGCACGAAGACACCGATCGAGGCGACCAGGGTCTGCGCCGGGTCGCTGCCCCGGACCGCCAGCGGGCGGAAGACGAACCGCTCCAGCGTCACGCCGATCGCCGGCGCCAGGACGACGAGGGTCGCCGTCGCCGCGAGCCACAGCGGCCACCCCCACTCGACCACGCACTGACGCAGCACGTACGCGCACACCATCGCGATCGCGCCGTGCGCGAAGTTCAGCACGCCGGTCGCGCGGTACGTCACGATCAGGCCGATCCCGGTGAGCGCGGCCGCGCTGCCCACCGAGAGGCCGGCGAGCGTGAGGTCGTACGTCAGTGACGACATCAGTCGGTTTCTTCGACGGGCTCACAGATGGGGCACGGGCCCAGTTCGCCGCCGGCCAGGAGCTTGGCGTCCACCGGGACCGCCTCCACCTTCCCGGCCACCAGCGGACAGTCCGCCCGGTGCCAGAGCGTGCCCCCGGGGACCATCAGCAGGTCCCCGCTGACCGCGAGGGGCGCACCGGCCGGCTGCCCCGCCTCGTCCGCGTCCGAGGGCTCGGCGGCGACCAGGAGGCCGTACAGCTCCTCCACGCGCATGGCGGCGAGCGCGCCCCGGCCGTGCGTGAGCAGCACCGCCCCCGCGATGATCAGGGCCGCGCCCGGAATCGAGCAGGAGGCCAGATAGGGCAGCTGCCGCTCGGCGTAGCGCTCGCCCGAGACGCCGTACCAGCCGATGACGCACAGCACCGCGCCCGCGGCGAGCGCGGTCCAGCCGGCCCACAGGACGGGGTGCACGTTCCGGAGTCTGGCTGTCCGCATCTCTGGCTCCCACACGTCACGCGTCTGACTGTCTTCCCAGGTCTGCCGATCGCTTGCACTATGCCTTCTGGAAGCTGACCCTGAAAGCACCGGGCGCACCCTGCCCGGAACGACACCCGGTGGTGAGCCAGATGGTTCTCGGGAGCGACCTCAGGCGGGGGAAGGCACGAAGGGGGCGCGGCCCACGGGCGGCGGGACGGGGTACGGCGGCGCTCGCCGCCCTCGTTCTCATCCTCACCCCCGTCCTCGCGGCGTGCAGCGACAAGAGCGGCGGCGGCAGCCAGAGCGCGCCCCCCACTCCGTCCGTGGCGACCCCGGCGACGAGCGCGCCGGCCACCGCGCCCGCCGACCCCGCGGCCGCCAAGCAGGAGATCACCGCCAACTGGCAGAAGTTCTTCGACCCGAAGACGTCGCTGGCCGAGAAGCAGAAGGTGCTGGAGAACGGCGACAGCATGGCGCCGGTGCTGAAGGCCTTCAGCGGTGACAAGCGCGGCGGCCAGGTGCAGGCGCAGGTCCAGACGATCGAGTTCACCTCACCGACCAAGGCGACCGTGACGTACGCGCTGACCCTGCAGGGCGCCACCGCGCTGCCGAAGGCCTCCGGGACCGCGGTCCAGCAGGGCGGCACCTGGAAGGTGTCCGTCAACACCCTGTGCGCGCTGGTCCAGCTGAGCGGCGATGCGTCGGGTTCGCCGGCCGCGGGCTGCTGAGGGCGCGGCTGCCGCCGCGCTGCTGCTCCTGCTGGGCACGGCCTGCGGCAGCCGGCTGCCGGAGAGCGACTTCGAGCACGAGACCCGCACACCCGCGCCCGCGCCGAGCGGCGGCACACCGATCCCGGTCGGCATCATCACCAGTGTCACCAGCCCGGTCGGCGGCGCCGCCTTCACCGGCCCGCGCGACGGCGCCAAGGCCTGGTTCGACCGCCTCAACGCGCACGGCGGCATCGACGGGCACCCCGTCCAGGTGCGCGAGTGCGACGACGGCGGCAGCGGTGTCGGCGACAACACCTGCGTCCACCAGCTGGTCGACGAGGACAAGGTCGTCGCCCTGGTCGCCACCACCGCCCTCGACTACGCGGGCGCCCCCCGCGTCTCCCACGCGCGCGTACCCGACATCGGCGGCCAGCCCATCGGCGCCGCCTACGACACCTGGCCGCACCTGTACGGCATCTACGGCAGCCTCGCGCCCAGGAACGGCACCCCGGGCTGGGGCGGGAAGCTGTACGGCGGCACGGAGGTCTACCGGTACTTCAAACAGCAGCAGGGCGCCCGTACGGCGGCCGTCGTGTCGTACAACCAGGCCTCCTCCGCCGCCTACGCCCGTCTCGTCGAGCAGGGGCTGAAGGCCGAGGGCTACAAGGTCGTCAGCGAGCAGGTCGACTTCGCGCTGCCCAACTTCCGCGCCGCCGCGGCCGATCTGAAGGAGCAGGGCGCAGACCTGGTCTTCGACGCCATCGACACCCACGGCAATGCCCAGCTGTGCAAGGCGATGGACGAGGTCGGCGCCAAGGTCATCGCCAAGGTCACGAACGTCCAGAACTGGACCTCCACCGTCCCGGACGACTACAAGGACTCGCCGCGCTGCCGCAACGCCCTGTGGGCGACCGGGGCCAGCCGCGACTACGACGACTCCGCGAACGCGGCCGTGCGGGAGTTCCGGGACGCGACCAAGGGCCTGAAGACGCACTCCCAGTGGCAACTGGAGGGCTGGGCGGCCGCGATGTGGTTCACGGACGCGGCCAGGTCCTGCGCGCCGACGGGCATCACGCGCGCGTGCGTGGACGGCTTCATGAACCGCAGCGATGGCTACGCCGCCGACGGGCTGCTGCTGCCCGTGTCCTTCGAGCGGCTGGCCGAGCCGCCGAAAACCCGCAGGACGTGTCTGTCGGTGGCGCGCTGGAGGGACGGCCACGGCTGGGTCTCACAAGGGGACATGAACCACACCTGTTTCGATGTGCCGCAACTGCCGTACTCCCCCTGATAGAGACTTTGACCATGCTGGAGACCTCGGCACGACTGCTGCGTCTGCTCTCGCTGCTCCAGGCGCACCGCGAATGGTCGGGCGCCGACCTCGCCGAGCGCCTCGGCGTCACCGCGCGCACCGTGCGCCGGGATGTCGACCGCCTGCGTGAGCTGGGCTACCCCGTCAACGCCAGTCCCGGCACCGGGGGCGGCTACCAGCTGGGCGCGGGCGCGGAACTGCCGCCGCTGCTGCTGGACGACGACGAGGCCGTCGCCGTGGCCGTCGGCCTGCGCACGGCCGCCGGGCAGGGCATCGAGGGCATCGGCGAGACCTCCGTACGGGCCCTCGCCAAGCTGGAGCAGGTGCTGCCGGGCCGGCTGCGCCGCCGGGTCGCCGCCCTGAACGCCTTCACCGTGCCCATGCTGCGCGGCCCCCTGCCCTCCGCGGTCGACCCGGCCGTCCTGACCGAACTGGCCAACCTCTGCCGGGACTCCGAGCGCCTGCGCTTCGAGTACAGCGACCACGGGGGCCAGGCCACCCGCCGTACCGTCGAACCCCACCGACTCGTCTGCAGCGAGCGGCGCTGGTACCTCGTCGCCTGGGATCTGGAGCGCGAGGACTGGCGGACCTTCCGCGTCGACCGCATCACGCCCAGGCCGCCGCACGGCCCGCGCTTCGCCCCGCGCACCCCGCCCGCCGAGGACCTCGCCGCGTACGTCTCGAAGGGCGTCTCCACGCGCGCGTACGCCACCCAGGCCGTCGTCCGTCTGCTCGTGCCCCTGGCGGAGGCCGCCGAGCGGATCTCGCCGAGCGCCGGGACGCTGGAGGCGGACGGGCCGGACGCCTGCGTCCTGCGCACGGGGGCGGCGAGCCTGGAGGTGATGGTGATTCACGTGATGATGACGGGCTTCGAGTTCGAGGTGCTGGAGCCCGCCGAGTTGACCGAGGCGATCAGGACGTCTCGGGACCGGCTGTCGCGCGCGCTTCTCCGAGGGGCTCGTCCTCGGTCGCCGCGTACTCCGGATGGTGCAGGTCGAACGCCGGGGACTCGGAGCGGATCCTCGGCAGGCCGGTGAAGTTGTGCCGGGGCGGCGGGCAGGAGGTCGCCCACTCCAGGGAGCGGCCGTAGCCCCAGGGATCGTCGGTCTCGACCAGCACGCCGTACTTCGAGGTCTTCCAGACGTTGTAGAGGAACGGCAGCGTCGACATGCCGAGCAGGAACGCCCCGATCGTCGACACCGTGTTCAGGGCGGTGAAGCCGTCCGCGGCAAGGTAGTCGGCGTACCGGCGGGGCATGCCCTCCGCGCCCAGCCAGTGCTGCACCAGGAACGTGGTGTGGAAGCCGACGAACAGCGTCCAGAAGTGGATCTTCCCGAGCCGCTCGTCCAGCATCTTCCCGGTGAACTTCGGCCACCAGAAGTAGAGCCCGCCGAAGATCGCGAAGACGACCGTGCCGAACACCACGTAGTGGAAGTGGGCCACGACGAAGTAGGTGTCCGAGACGTGGAAGTCCAGCGGCGGCGACGCCAGCAGCACCCCGGTCAGACCGCCGAACAGGAACGTCACCAGGAAGCCGGCCGCCCACAGCATCGGCGTCTCGAAGGACAGCGAGCCCTTGATCATCGTCCCGGTCCAGTTGAAGAACTTCACGCCCGTGGGGACGGCGATCAGGAAGCTCATGAAGGAGAAGAACGGCAGCAGCACGGCGCCGGTGACGAACATGTGGTGCGCCCACACGACCACCGAGAGCCCGGTGATCGACATCGTCGCGCCGACCAGCGTCAGATAGCCGAAGATCGGCTTGCGGGCGAAGACCGGGATGATTTCCGTGATGATCCCGAAGAACGGCAGCGCGATGATGTAGACCTCGGGATGCCCGAAGAACCAGAACAGGTGCTGCCACAGCAGCGCCCCGCCGTTGGCGGGTTCGAAGACCTGCGCGCCGAAGCGCCGGTCAGCCTCCAGCACCAGCAGCGCCGCCGCGAGCACCGGGAACGCCATCAGGATCAGGATCGACGTGAACAGCGTGTTCCAGGTGAAGATCGGCATCCGGAACATCGTCATGCCGGGCGCGCGCATCCCGATGATCGTCGTGATGAAGTTGACCGCGCCGAGGATCGTCCCGAACCCGGCCAGCGCCAGACCCATGATCCACAGGTCGGGGCCGAGACCGGGAGAGTGCACGGAGTCGTTGAGCGGCGCGTAGGCGAACCAGCCGAAGGCGGCGGCCCCGTCGGGCGTGAGCAGCGAGCCGAGCACGATCAGACCGCCGAAAAGGAACAGCCAGTACGAGAACATGTTCAGCCGGGGGAACGCCACGTCGGGGGCGCCGATCTGCAGCGGCATCAGCTCGTTGGCGAAGCCCGCGAAGGACGGGGTGGCGAACAGCAGCAGCATGATCGTGCCGTGCAGCGTGAACAGCTGGTTGTACTCCTGGTTGCTCAGGATCTGCAGCCCGGGACGGGCGAGTTCGGCCCGCATCAGCAGCGCCATCACCCCGCCGACCAGGAAGAACACGAACGAGGTGATCAGGTAGAGGTGCCCGATCTTCTTGTGGTCGGTGGTGGTCAGCCAGTCGACGACCAGCCGGCCGCGCTGCTTGTGCGGTACGGGTCGCGCCGCCGCCCGCACGGTCTGGGTCCCCATCGTTCGCTCGCCCCTTCGCTCGTCGCGCACCGGGTCCGCTGCAGCCCGCGTGCGCTCGCTCGCGAGCTCACGCCATGATGCGCGCCTCGGCGTGCGCCGCGACAGGGGGGTGCGGGGGTTGTGTGCCGGATCCGTGTATTTCCTATGCGGTGTCAGCTCCCGCGACCGGCGCCCGGAATCGGCCCGGAATCGAATCCGGCGGCGACCGGGGGCCGTTCTCACGGCACTTTCCGCCCGGGTATTGCACAAGCCCGAGCGACACGCGGGAATTACGTTCGATTGACTGCGGAAGGCGTACGGAACCGCCCGTACGGGTGACTCGGCGCCGCCGAAACACGCGTCGTGATCCTGTGACAGAAGTGTGACCGGAGGGGCACGTGGGACCCGTCGTGGCGGTCCGGGGTTCCGTGGGCCGGGGGCAGGGCCTAGCGTGGCGGCATGGCACCGATTCCCACTCCGCAGGCGGAGCCCGAGGACAGTCCGGACGCGTATGTCGGCCTCGACCAGGCAGGCGCCGAGCGGCGTGCGCGGGAGCGCGGCTGGTCCACGGTGCGCTCCCTGCCGCCGGGGGCGATCATCACGATGGAGTACCGCCAGGGCCGGCTGAACTTCGAGGTGAAGGACGGCCTGGTGGTGCGGTCCTGGAAGGGCTGACAAGCACGAAGGCCCCGGTCCCTCGATGAGGGGGCCGGGGCCTTCGTCGTGCGGGGCGTGGGTTGTGCGTACCGGACCCCGCTGTCCTGGAGCCGCTCAGCCGCCCGTGACGGGGCGGGCCGAGGCCGGTGTGCCGCGGGAGACGCGGTCGGGGTGCGGTGGCCGCCGACTGCCCACCGGGGTCACCGGCGTGCGCTCGGAGCGGGCCGTGTGCGGGCCGGGGGCGAGATAGACGGGCGCCCGGGGCGAGCGGGCCGCCGGCTCGTGCGAGGCCTCGTCCTGAGCCGTCGTCCGCGTTGTGAGCAGCACCGGCGAGCCCGCGGGGGCCGGGGTCGGTGCGGGTGCCGTGGCGGCCTTGCGGGCCCGCCAGCGGTCGCGAAGGTCGAACAGTTCGACCTCGGCGCGGGCGATGAGCGGTTCGCACCAGGGCAGGGCGAGCAGGACCAGCAGACCGGCCGCCCAGCCCAGTAGGACGTCGCTCAGCCAGTGCGTACCCAGGTAGACGGTGGCCATCCCGACGCCCAGCGAGGTCACGGCGGAGATCGCCGACAGCCAGCGGCGGGCCCTCGGTGTGGAGGCGAGATAGGCCAGGATTCCCCAGGTCACGACGGCGTTGGCGGTGTGACCGCTGGGAAATATATCGCCGCCCAGACCCATCTCGTTCGAGCCGATCGTGGTCGCGTAGTGCGGTCCCAGGCGGCCCATGCCGAGCTTCGCGGCGCCGACGGAGATGTTCAGCAGCAGCAGCGCGGTGCCCAGTGTCAGCAGCGGACGCAGCGTGTGCTGCCGCCAGGAGCGCCAGCCCAGCCAGGCCGCGACCATCACGGCGGTCGGGCCGCGCTGGCCGAGGACCACGTAGTAGTCGACGAACCAGTGGATGCCGTGCCACTGCTGGTACGGCCGGAAGAACATGACCTGCCAGTCCAGGCGCACGAGCCAGGAGGTGGTCACCACGGCCCACACGATCGCCAGGTAGAACGCCAGGGTGCCGGTCAGCAGCGCCACCCGGTGCCGGCTCATCTTCGGGACATCGAGGTTCGCCGGTCGTTCCGGCTCCCGGTCCAGTCTGGTGAACACCCGGTCCAGACGGGTGAGGTTTCGTTCGGTACGCACCCAATCGACGTTACCGCCAGTGAGGTAAGTTCTCCGTCTCTTCAGCGGGTTTGTGATGACGATGTGATGTGGGATTCCTCTCAGCGAGGGGTTTATTTCCAGGGAATCCGCAATGGCGGGCCGCCGCGTCCTTCATTTCCTTTGATCATTACGCGAATCAGTTTTCTGCGGCTTATGAATTCGTTCACCGAAAGCTGGCCGGGATTTACCTGGGCGCTCACGCGGCGCCAGGGTCGATCACGGCGGACCGGAGCCGTTCAGCCAGAACGCTCCGTACACGGCCGACGCCACCGCGACACCGCCCACCACCAGCGCCGACCTGGACGTACGCGCTCGGGCCAGGGCGACGGCGAGCGGCAGCAGCAGCGGGAAGGCGGGCAGCAGCAGGCGCGGTTTCGAGCCGAAGTAGCTCGAGGCGCACAGCGCGAGCGCGATGACCACGCCCGCGTACACCAGCAGCGGAACCGGCTGGCGCTGTCGTACGCAGACGACGTACAGCCACACCACGAGCCCGACCCCGACGATGATCCCGATGCCCGCGAGGGCCGACGGGAACGACGTGAACTTGTCGGCGACGAAGCGGGCGAAGGCGGCGCCCCCGTCGAAGCCGTTGCGCCAGCCCGCCTGGACGTCGAGATAGCCCAGCGGACCCTTGCCGGTGCGGTGGCCGACCCACAGGACGTAGCCGGCGGCGCCCAGCGGGGCGAGAAGAAGCGCCAGCGCGCACCGTACGGCCCTGGGGGCGCGCGATGGGGTCCCGGCGCCCTCCGATGGCGGGACGCGCTCCACGGGCCCCTCTGCGGCCGATGCAAGGGCGTGAGCGCCCACGGGGGCGCCGTCCGCGTCCGGCGCGCTCCGGTTCCGCACGAAAGAGGTAATGCCGGCCACCCACACCGCCGCCACGACGGCCAGCCCGACCGGCCGGGTCAGCCCCGCCAGCGCGGCCAGCGCGCCCGCCGTCAGCCAGCGGCCGGTCAGCACCGCGTACAGCGCCCAGGCGGCGAGCGCGGTGAACAGCGACTCGCTGTACGCCATCGACTGCACGATCCCCACGGGCAGCACGGCCCACAGCAGCACGGCGCACACCGCGGTCCGGCGGCCGTGCACCAGCTCCGTGACCGCGAAGATCCCCCAGGCCGCCGCGAGCGAGGCGAGCAGGCTGACGGCGAAACCCGCTCCGGCGTACGACAGGGGCGTGAACGAGTGCAGCAGCCGCTCCAGCCAGGGCAGCAGCGGGAAGAAAGCCAGGTTGGAGTGCACGTCCCCGTTCGGCAGCCGCACCTCGTAGCCGTAACCGAGCTCGGCGACCCGCGTGTACCACAGCGAGTCCCAGCGAGCCGTCAGCAGCGTGTACGCGCTCTTGCCGCGCGCCCCGCTCCACACCGCCAGCACGAGCAGGCCCAGCGCGCGCACGGCCGCGTACCCGAGGAGGGCCGGGGCCGCGCGGCGCAGGGCCCGGCCGGCGGGTGGCGCGGGGCGCGTCGCAAGATCCGTCACGGGCTCGATTATCAACGGGGCCGGAACCGGCGGCCCCGGTGCCACGTGCTCCCAGGTGAGGGGGAGTGGCGTACGCCACACGAGTTATGTGCGCGTCTGAGAGGTCCGCCACGTGAACGTGGCGGGAACTCGCGTACGCTGACGAGTCACTCGCCTTCGTTGCGCGGGCCGGGGACAGCCGCTCCTCCCCGGCCGAGATCACGGGGAGTCCCCACCCCGTGATGCCCGCCGAACGCGAGGAAGCATCTGGGAGGTACGTACATGTCCGGGACGACCACGGCCGCAGCGCTGCGCCGTCGGGCGGCCGGGGCCGGTGCCAACCGCTGGGTCGTCCTCGTCGTGCTCTGTGTGAGCCTGCTGCTGGTCGCCGTGGACGCGACCGTGCTGCACGTCGCGGTCCCCGCGGTCACCGAGGACCTCAGGCCTGGCGCGATAGAGCTGCTCTGGATCGTCGACGTCTACCCGCTCGTCTGCGCCTCGCTGCTGATCCTCTTCGGCACGCTGGGCGACCGCGTCGGCCGCAGACGGATCCTGCTCCTCGGCTACGGCCTCTTCGGCATCGCTTCCGCTCTGGCGGCCCTCGCCCAGGACCCGCAGATCCTCATCCTCGCCCGCGCGCTGCTCGGCGTCGGCGGCGCGATGATCATGCCGGCCACGCTGTCGATCCTGCGCCAGGTCTTCCCCGACCGGCGGGAGCGGGCGCTGGCGATCGGCGTGTGGAGCGCGGTCGCCGCGGTCGGCGCGGCGGTCGGACCGCTGCTCGGCGGCTTCCTCCTCGAGCACTTCTGGTGGGGCTCGGTCTTCCTCGTCAACATCCCGCTGATGCTGGTCAGCCTGCCGGTGGGGCGGATGCTGCTGCCGGAGTCGCGGGGCTCGGGCGACGGGCCCTGGGACGTGGTCGGCGCGCTGATGGCCGCCGCCGGGCTCTTCGGTGTCGTGTTCGGGGTGAAGCGGCTCGGCGGCGGCGAGCCGGCGGGCAGCGCGTTCACCCTGGCCCCGCTGGTGGTGGGGGCGGTGCTGCTGGTGTTCTTCGTACGGCGGCAGCGCCGGCGCACGCACCCGCTGGTCGACCTCGGTATGTTCGCCCGTCCGGCGTTCAGCACCTCGGTGGGCTGCATCGTGCTGGCGATGCTCGCGCTGGTGGGCCTGGAGCTGATCGCGGCGCAGTATCTGCAGCTGGTGCTCGATCTGTCGCCGCTCCAGACGGGCCTGCGGCTGCTGCCGCTGACCTTCGCGGCGATGGCCGCGGGACTGGTCGGGGCGCGGATGCTGCGCCGGTTCGGGCCGCGAGCGATGGTGTGCTTCGGGTTCTGTGTGACGGCGGGGGCGGTGCTGCTGCTGACGCTGATGGGCGCCACCGACAACCCGCCCCTGCTGCTGTTCGGCTTCGTTCTGCTGGGCTTCGGGCTGGAGACGACGCTCTTCGGGGCGTACGAGTCGATGCTGAGCGAGGCCCCGCCGGCCCAGGCCGGTGGCGCGGCGGCGGTCGGGGAGACCTCGTACCAGCTGGGCGCGGGGATCGGGATCGCGCTGCTCGGCAGCGTCATGAACGCGGCGTACGCGCCCGGCCTGTCCTCCGTTCCCGGTGTCCCCGCCTCGGCGTCGGCCTCCGCGGCGCACTCGCTGGGCGAGGCCTACGATGTCGCCGGGCGTCTCGGCGGCCCGGTCGGCGTCGCCCTGCGCCGCGCGGCCCGGGACTCCTTCGTGCACGGACTGCATGTGACGCTGCTGGTCAGCGCGGTCCTGTTGCTGCTGGGCGCGGTGATGGCGCTGCGGCTGCCGCGGGTCATGCAGTGCGCGGAGGCGGCGGCACCGGTGGAGCTGCCGGCGCCCCGGGAGGTCGCGCAGTCCCGTGTCTCCGCGTAGGCCGCTCACCCCTCCGCGTGGGCCGCTCACTGGACGTGCGGGACACTGCGTCGTAACGTCGGCCCCAGAGTCGTAACTAGCGCTGCTAGTTTTCGTGTGCCGGAGGGTGTTCTGATGTCCGCGTCCTCGAAGTTGCCCCCGTTCGACCCCGCCGACCCCCTCGGCATCGACGACCTGCTGGAACCCGAGGACCTGGCGGTGCGCGACACCGTGCGGGCCTGGGCTGCGGACCGGGTGCTGCCGCGGGTCGCCGAGTGGTACGAGAAGGGCGAGCTGCCCGGGATCCGGGAACTGGCCAGGGAACTCGGCGGCATCGGAGCCCTCGGCATGTCCCTCGACGGGTACGGGTGCGCCGGGGCCAGTGCCGTGCAGTACGGGCTCGCCTGCCTGGAACTGGAGGCCGCCGACTCCGGGATCCGGTCGCTGGTCTCCGTGCAGGGATCCCTCGCCATGTACGCCGTCCACCGGTTCGGCAGCGAGGAGCAGAAGCAGACCTGGCTGCCGCGGATGGCGAGCGGTGAGGTCATCGGGTGCTTCGGACTCACCGAACCCGATCACGGGTCCGACCCCGCCTCCATGCGGACCTCCGCCAAGCGCGACGGCACCGACTGGGTGCTCAGCGGACGGAAGATGTGGATCACCAACGGCTCCGTCGCCGGGGTGGCCGTGGTGTGGGCGCAGACCGAGGAGGGGATCCGCGGGTTCGTCGTGCCCACCGACAGCGCCGGGTTCTCCGCGCCCGAGATCAAGCACAAGTGGTCACTGCGGGCGAGTGTGACGAGCGAACTCGTGCTCGACGACGTGAGACTGCCCGGCGACGCCGTCCTGCCGGAGGTCGTGGGGCTCAAGGGACCGCTGAGCTGTCTGTCCCACGCCCGGTACGGGATCGTGTGGGGCGCGATGGGTGCGGCCCGGTCGTGTTTCGAGGCCGCGGTGGACTACGCGAAGACGCGGGAGCAGTTCGGACGGCCCATCGGCGGCTTCCAGCTCACCCAGGCCAAGCTCGCCGACATGGCGGTCGAATTGCACAAGGGGATCCTGCTCGCCCATCACCTCGGGCGGCGCATGGACGCCGGCCGCCTGCGTCCCGAGCAGGTCAGCTTCGGCAAGCTCAACAACGTGCGCGAGGCCATCGAGATCTGCCGGACGGCCCGTACGATCCTCGGCGCCAACGGGATCTCCCTCGAATACCCCGTCATGCGGCACGCGACCAACCTCGAGTCGGTGCTGACGTACGAGGGCACCGTCGAGATGCACCAGCTCGTGCTGGGCAAGGCACTCACCGGGCTCGACGCCTTCCGGTGACCCCTGCGCGGGGCAGGGCCGGTGAGCGGCCCTGCCTCAGCTCTGGTTGTAGAAACCGTCCTCACGGCGTGCGGCCGGCTCACCGCTGACGATCTCGGTGTTCGCCGGGGTCAGCAGGAAGACCCGGTTGGCGACCCGCTCGATGGTGCCGCGCAGGCCGAAGGTCAGCCCGGCCGCGAAGTCGACGACACGCTTGGCGTCGGCCGCCTCCATGGCCGTGAGGTTCACGATCACCGGGACGCCCTCACGGAACAGCTCGCCGATGGCGCGCGCGTCCCGGAAGCTGTCCGGGGTCACCGTGCCGATGCGGCGGCCCTTCTCCTCGGCGACGTCCGAGGCCACCTTGACCCGCGGGTCGGTGACCCAGGCATCCCCGGGCTGCTCGGTCCCTTCGGAGTAGTCGTCGTCGTAGTAACGCTCGTCGTCGTTGTCGTCGACGAGGCCGAGCCAGGCACTCGCTTTGCGTACCGATCCCATGGACGCCTCCTCTCACAGCGGTCTTTTTTGCTTTCCGCATCCCTATGGTCATCCATGATGCGGACGTCGCGCCAAGTGGATAGACGCCGCGCGGGGGGTTTGTGACGGTACTGGTGCACAGCGAATACGTCGAGAGCCCGGGTGCCCCAAGGGTCTTGATGTATGCGGCTGCTGACTGTGAGTGAAATATGATTCTTCGTGGCGTACGGGTGATGGACGATGCGTCCGGGTGAACGGACGATCGATACGATGCGGCAGCTCAGCGCCGTGCCAACGGCCCGGGAAGTCACACGCGTCACGGGGGATCACCATGTTCGGAATCGTCAGGCCCTGCACCCATCGGCTCGGTGAGAATCTCAAGTCCCAGTGGATGGCGCACTTGTGCGGACTGTGTCTCGCGCTGCGCGGGGACCACGGACAGTTCGCTCGGGTCGTCACCAACTACGACGGGCTCCTCATATCCGTTCTGACGGAGGCTCAGGCGGAAAAGGCGGGCATCTGGCGGCGTACGGCGGGCCCGTGCCCCTTGCGCGGGATGCGCACCGCCTCCGTCGCCCGGGGCGAGGGCGCGCGGCTCGCGGCCGCCGTCTCCCTGGTGCTCGCCTCGGCCAAGGTGCGCGACCATGTCGCCGACGGCGACGGGTTGCTGGCGCGAAGGCCCGTGGCGCTCGCGGCCCGCCGGGTCGCCGCGAGCTGGGGCGCGGCGGGGGCCCGTACGGGAGCCGACGTCGGCTTCGACACGGCCGTGCTGGTGGACGCCGTGGACCGGCAACTCGGCATCGAGGCGCTCGCCGGACCGGGCACGCCCCTGCTCACGGTCACCGAGCCGACCGAGACCGCGACCGCCGCGGCCTTCGCCCACACGGCCGTTCTCGCAGGCAGGCCCCGCAACGCCGAGCCGCTCGCCGAGGCCGGGCGGCTGTTCGGGCGGCTCGCGCATCTGCTGGACGCCGTGGAGGACAGGGAAGCTGACGCGGCGTCGGGTGCCTGGAACCCGCTCACCGCGACCGGGACCCCGCTCACCGAGGCACGACGGCTCGCGGACGACGCGCTGCACGGGATCCGGCTCGCGCTGCGGGAGGTGGAGTTCGCTGACGGGAAGCTCGCCCACCGGCTGCTCGTGCACGAACTGCGCGCCTCCGTCGACCGCGCCTTCGGTTCGGCGTCCTGCGCACACCGCTCGACGCCCTCGCTCGCGGGACCGTACGCGCCGCCCGGCTCCCCCGGCGGGCCGCCGCCCCAGCCGCCCCGGCGCGACCGGCGCGGACTGCTCGCGGGGTGCGCGGTGTGGGCGGGGCTGGCCTGCACCTGCCAGGTGTGCTGCGGCGAGTACGAGGACCCCTGGAGCCGTGAGCGCAGGGACGGACTGTGCCGCGACGCGAGCTGCTCCGACTGCGCGGACTGCGGGGACTGCTGCAACTGCTGCCAGTGCTGCGGGGAGTGCGACGGATGCGACTGCTGTGACTGCGGCTGCGACTGCGGTTGCTGAACCGGCTACCGACAGTGGCGTATACGGGATGCGCGCGGTCCGGCGGCCACCTGGTGTTTCCCGGAGATCCTGTTTCCGGGACGTAAAACAAAAACATGATCCGGTGACCGTCGCCTCGTGAAAGTCGTTGGGCGGGAGCAGAACAGTTTCTTCCTCCCCCCGACCCGCCCCTCATATAAGGCACTTCCGTGGACGTCACAGCAAGCGTCACATCCCGAGCGACCACCAGCATCCGCACCAGACTGCTGAGGATCCTCATCCTCGCCCTGGCGGTCCTGCTGGCGCTGCTCGGGCTCGCCGCCGGCGAGCAGATCTCCGCCTACCGCAACGCATCCGCCACCGAGGACAACGCACGCCTGGAGATCACCCTCCAGGGCCTCGTCCACGAGCTGCAGAAGGAACGCGGCCTCACCACCGGATACGTCGGCGGCGTCTGGCAGTTCAAGGCCAAGCTGCCCGCCCAGCGCGAGGCCACCGACGCCGCCCGCACCGCGCTGGACAAGGCGCTGAAGGGCCGCAGCGACCGCGCCGCCGACTCCGTGCGCGAGTCGCTCGGACGGCTCGACGGGCTCGCCGGCATCCGCGGTCACGCGGACGACCACACCG
The DNA here is from genome assembly GCF_040612015.1 of Streptomyces sp. NPDC006476. Taxonomy (NCBI): domain Bacteria; kingdom Bacillati; phylum Actinomycetota; class Actinomycetes; order Kitasatosporales; family Streptomycetaceae; genus Streptomyces; species Streptomyces sp. NPDC006476. Next base: position 62,105 of record NZ_JBEXPK010000026.1, read on the forward strand.
GCGTCGTGAAGGACACCTTCGACTACTTCACCACCACCATCACCGTCCTCGACCGGCTCGACCTCGGCCTCGACGAGGTCCACGACGGCCCTCTGCGCGACGCCTACCAGTCGCTGCAGACCCTCGGCAACGCCAAGGAGTTCACCGGCGAGGAGCGCGCCATCGTGCTCGGCTCGGTGCGCGGCGGGAAGTTCCACGGCGAGGACTACAGCCGCTTCATGCAGATCCGGGCCGGCCGGCTCGCCGCCCTCGCCGCCTTCCCGCGCTCGGCCACCGCCGCCCAGGAACGGCGCCTGAACGCGGCCCTGACCACACCGGACGCCGAGCGCATGCTGGCGTACGAGAGCACCGCGGTGCACGGCGGCGGACGGCTCGGCTCCCGCGACATCCCGCCGATGGCCTGGTGGGACGCCACCACCTCCACCATCAACGGACTGCGCCAGGTGCAGGTCTCGCTCGGCGCCGACGTCGAGAACCGCGCCGCCGAGCTGGAGAGCGCCGCCCAGCGCGACCTGTTGCTGTTCGCGCTGCTCGCCCTCGGCACCGTCGCCGCACTCGGCGCCCTGGCCCTCGACTGTGTACGGTCCGTCTCCGCGCCGCTCGTCGAACTCGCCCAGCAAGCCCGGGAGATGGCCGGCGAACGACTGCCGCGCGCCGTCGCCGCCGTCCAGAACACCGCCTCCGGGGAGACCCCCGAACCACCCGCCCCACTGACCCTCCCCGGCAGGACGGGCGCCGAGGTGCGCGAGGTGGCCGAGGCCTTCGACCGCGTCCAGCGCGCCGCCTTCGACCTCGCCACCGAACAGGCCGTGCTGCGCCGCAACGCCACCGACTCCCTGGTCAGCCTGGGCCGCCGCAACCAGAACCTGGTCCGCCGGCAGATCAGCTTCATCAACAAGCTGGAGCACGAGGACGCCGACCCGGCCACCCTGGCCAACCTCTTCGAACTCGACCACCTCGCCACCCGGATGCGCCGCAACGCCGAAAGCCTGCTGGTGCTCGCCGGTGAGTCCAGCCCCCGCCCCTGGGCCACCCCGCTCGCCCTCACCGACGTGCTGCGCGCCGCGCTCTCCGAGGTCGAGGAGTACCGCCGGGTCACCCTGCGGCGGATCGAACCCGCGCACATCACCGGCTCCGTCGTCGCCGAAGTCGCCCATCTGCTCGCCGAGCTGGTCGAGAACGCGCTCAGCTTCTCCCCGCCGGACTCCGACGTCGAGATCGAGGGGCGGCGCACCAGTGCCGGCTACCTGGTCGCGATCGTCGACCACGGATTCGGCATGGACGCCCAGGCGCTCGCGGAGGCCAACGTACGGCCGGCACCGCCAGCTTCATGGCCGAACCCACCCGGTTCCTCGGCCACTTCGTGGTCGGCGCCCTCGCCCGCAAGTGCGGCATCGAGGTACGGCTCGGGGAGGCGCCGGCGGCCGGTGTGGTCGCCCGGGTGCTGATCCCGACCTCACTGCTGACGGAGGCTCCGCCGAAGAAGGCGGCGGACAGGACGGCGGACAAGGCGGTACTGCCCGCACCGCGCAAGGAGACGGAGGTGCCGGCCGCCGAGCCGGTCACCGTGGCGGCGGAAGCGAAGCCGAGCGTGGACGAGAACAGGAACGAGGGCAGGAGCGCCGGCGTGAAGGGCGCCTCCGCCGCCCGTACCCGCAACGGGCTCGTCAAGCGGCCCCAGCGCAGCGCGATCGCGGACGCCGTCAGCGAGACGGACCGGCCGCAGCGGCCGGCGCCCGCCGGGCCGACCCCCGACCGGAGCCCCGAGGAGATCTCCGGGATGCTCTCCACCCTGCGCAGCGCCCACATGCGGGGCGGGATCAGCGTGGAGAAGGAGAAGGAGCAGGACAAGCAGCAGGACAGGCAGCGGTCCGCCGAACAGGGTGAGGGTGACGCCAAGTGACCACCGTGGACGCCCACAACGACTCGCAGACCTTCAACTGGCTGCTCGCCAACTTCGTCCGGAGCACCGACGGGGTACGGGACGCGGTCGCCGTCTCCTCCGACGGGCTGCTGATCGCCGTGTCCGACGGGCTCGGGAGGACGGAGGCCGACCATCTCGCGGCGATCGTGTCGGGGCTGAGCAGCCTGGCGCGCAGCGCGTCCAAGCGGTACGGCTTCGACGGGGTCAAGCTCATCATGATCGAGATGGGGCGCGGATTCCTGCTCGTCTCCGCGATCCGGGACGGCAGCTGTCTCGGGGTGCTCGCCGACAGCAGCGGTGAACTGGGCCTGGTCGGCTATGAGATGGCGGTGCTCGCGGAGCGGGCGGGTGATCTGCTCACGCCCACGCTCATCGCCGATCTGCGGCAGGCGTTGCCGCGGTGAACGGCGAACTCCCCATGGACGTAGAACCGGTTGAGGACGCGACGTTCGTCCGGCCGTTCATCATCACCGGCGGCCGGGCCGAGCCGCTCCGGGCGGACCTCCGGCTGGAGACGCTGGTCGTGGCCGTCGGTGTGCCCGACGAGACGCTGACCTTCGAACGGCGGCACATCGTCGCCGTGTGCGAGCAGCCGACCACGGTCGCGGAGGTGGCGTCGCGGGTGGGTGTGCCGCTCGGTGTCGCCAAGGTGCTCGTGTCCGACCTCGTCGTCGCGGGTCAGCTGACCTGCCGGCAACCCGCGGAGCTGCCGCTCCAGACGCTCGAAAGGATCAGGGACCATGTCCGGGCGCTCTGACAGGACCGTGCCGCTCGCCGTGAAGATCGTGGTGAGCGGGGGACTCGGGGTCGGGAAGACCACGTTCATCGGGTCGATCTCGGAGATCGAGCCGCTGGACACGGAGGCCGCGATCACCCAGGTCTCGGTGGGCGTCGACTCGCTGGACGGGGTCGAGTCGAAGACGACGACCACGGTGGCCCTGGACTTCGGGCGGATCACCCTGGACCCGACGATCGCCCTGTACCTGTTCGGGACGCCCGGGCAGGACCGCTTCTCCTTCCTCTGGGACGACCTGGTGGAGGGTGCCCTCGGGACGGTCGTCCTCGCGGACACCCGGCGCATCGAGGAGTGTTTCCCGGCCGTGGACTACTTCGAGTCGCAGGGGGCGCCGTTCGTGCTGGCCGTGAACCGCTTCGACGGGGCGGAGCGGTTCGAACTGGAGGAAGTGCGCGAGGCACTGGGCCTGGGGGGTGACGTGCCGGTGCTGGAGTGCGACGCACGGGAGCGGTCTTCCGTGCGTGATGTGCTGGGCGCTCTGATGGATCGGGTGATCGGGGTTCGGGCTGCGCCCAGGAGGCGGGCCGCGATGGTGCGTTAGCGGCCGACCGCGAAAAGCACGAGGGGAGGGGTGTGCATGTGAAGGCGAGAGCAAGGAGATGAGCGGCGCCGGGCAGGGCGCGGGCAGAGCGGTCGGCTCAACAGGAAGAGGACCACACGCGACCGAAGTCGATGTGGGAGCGCTTGACCAGCCACTGCTGTGGATGCATGGATTAAGTGGAACAGGCATCCGGTTCTGCGTCAACTGATATGAGACGTGCGGCTCATATGCTGGACGGCCTTGACAGTGACGGGAAACGGCCCCGTACAGTCGACGGACGGTCCTGCTGAGGGGCTCGGCCGTACAGCGCCCTGCTGCGCATCCGTGTGAAGGCACCACCGTGTTCCACCTACGTCGCGGAGCCTTCGCATGTCCTCCGACACCCTTGTCGCATTCCCCGCCGAGTCCGCGCGGCACTCCCTGGTGATCGTGGGGGCCGGGCCGCGGGGGACCGGTCTGATCGAGCGGATCGCCGCCAACGCCTCCGAGCTGTACGGCGGTTCGGGTCTCGACATCCATCTCGTCGACCCGCATCCGCCGGGCGCCGGACGGATATGGCGGGCCGCGCAGTCGCCGCTGCTGTGGATGAACTCGCACGCCGAGGACGTCACCATGTTCACCGACGAGACGGTGGCCATGGAGGGCCCGGTGCGCGAGGGTCCCACGCTGCACGAGTGGGCCGGCATCGACGGCGGCGTCTTCGCGGACCGGCAGCTGCAGGGCTCCTATCTGCGCTGGGTGCACGAACAGGCCGTCGCCGCGCTGCCCCCGGAGGTCACCGTCCACCACCATCCGCGGCGAGCCCTGCGGATCGACGGTCCGCGCGAGGGGCGTCAGCAGGTGTGGCTGGAGGGCCGCTCCAGACCCCTCCCGGCCGATCTGGTGGTGCTGGCCATCGGCCATCTCGACGCGGAACTCGACGAGCAGCAGCGCGAGTTGGCCGACTACGCCCGTGAACACGGGCTGGTGCACCTGCCGCCCGACTTCACCGCCGACAGCGATCTGTCCCCGCTCCGGGCTGGTCAACCGGTCCTGGTCCGCGGGTTCGGGCTGGCCTTCGTCGACCTGATGGTGCTGCTCACCGAGGGGCGGGGCGGGCGGTACGAGGGCGACACCTATGTGCCGTCCGGGCGGGAGCCGGTGCTGTACGTCGGGTCGCGGCGCGGGGTGCCGTACCACTCCAAGATCGGCTACGACTGGAGTGGTGAGCGGCCGCCGCTGCCGCGGTTCTTCGGGCCCCGCGAGGTCGGCGAACTGCTCGCCAAGCCGGGCGGGTTCGACTTCCGGCGGGACGTGTGGCCGCTGGTGGAGAAGGAGTTGGGGTTCGCCCACTACCACCGGCTGTTCACCGTGCACCCGGAGCGGACCGCGATGTCCTGGGCCGACTTCGAGGAGAAGTACGCGGCGGGGAGCGGGGCGGAGATCCAGGCGCTGGTCGCGTCCGCCGTGCCCGATCCCGTGGACCGGTTGGACCTCGCCGCGCTCGACCGGCCCCTGGACGGGGTGCGGTACGGGTCGCTGGACGAGTTCCAGGAGGGGCTGCGCGGATATGTCGAGCGGGATCTGAGCAGACGGCACGATCCGCGGTACGACCCCGACCTGGCGGTCTTCCTGGCGCTGTTGTCCGTCTACGGGCAGCTGATCCGGCTCGGTGACATCGGGCCCTGGTGGCACGGGTTCTTCAGCTATCTGGCCTCCGGTCCGCCCGGGCCCCGGCTGCGGCAGATGCTGGCACTCTCCCGGGCCGGGGTGCTGAAGTTCCTGGGCGCCGACATGACCGTCACCGCGGAGGACGGGGTGTTCCGGGCGGCCAGTGCCACCGTGCCGGGCGCCGTCGTCGAGGCGCGCGCGCTGGTCGAGGCGCGGCTGCCGGAGCCCACCGTCGGGCGGGCGCGGGACCCGTTGTTGCGCGAGCTGCAGGCCGACGGGGCCGCCGAGACGGCGGACGGGCTGCTCCGGGTCGATCCCGGCGACGGACGGATCCTCGACCGGGCCGGGCGACCGCACCCCCGCCGCTTCGCGCTCGGCCCCTACACCGACGGCCGCACCCCGGGCGCCTTCACCCGGCCGCGCACGGGCGGCCCCGCGTTCCGCCAGAACGACGCGACGGCACGGGCGGCACTGCGCTTCCTGACGGAACTGGCCTCCCGGGCAGCGGCGTGACGGCCGGAGCGGGCGTGGTGGCCGGGGCTCGCGTGACGGCCGGAGCGGGCGTGGCCGCTGGAGCGGGCGTGGCGGCTGGAAGCGCGGCGGGTTCGGGGTGGTGTGAAGCGGGGGTGGTCCGTGGTGGTGGGGCGCGGGTCGTGGGCGGTGGTGGAGCGCGGGTGGGCCGTGGTGGTGAGGCCCGGGGCGTGGGCGGTGGTGTGGCGCGGGTTGTTGGCCGTGGTGGTGAGGCCCGGGGCGTGGGCGGTGGTGTGGCGCGGGTTGTTGGCGGTGGTGGTGGAGCTCGGGTCGTGGGCGGTGGTGGAGCGCGGGTGGGCCGTGGTGGTGAGGCCCGGGGCGTGGGCGGTGGTGTGGCGCGGGTCGTCGGCGGTGGTGAGGCTCAGGTCCTCGGCGATGGTGGAGCGCGGGTGGGCCGCAGTGGTGAAGCCTGGGTCATCGGCGGTGAAGCTTGGGTTGTCCGCAGTGGCATGAAGCCCGGATCCTCCGGGTGGTGTGGGCCGGGTGCTCGGCGGTGGTGCGAAGCCGGATCCCTCGCGGTGATTGCGACCCGGGTTGTCCTTGGCGGTGATCACAGCCCGGGGTGTCCGGGCGGTGCGTAGCCCGTGTCGTCCGTGGCGGTGTGCAGTCCGTGTCGTCCGTGGCGGTGTGCGGTCCGGGTCGTACGGCGGTGTGCGGTCCGGGTTGTCCGCGCAGGCGTGCGTTGCGGGTCGGCCGTGGCGGTGTGCGGTCCGGGTCGTTCGTGGCGTGGGCCGGCCGGGTTGTCCCGGTGGTGTGCGGGTCGCGGTGTGGGCGGTCCGGGGCGTTCGCGGAAGCGTGGGGCGTCGTCGTGTGGGGGTCGTACCGAGCGTGCGCGGGTTCTTCCATCCAAGGCTCTTCGAAAGGTTCCTCTACATGACCTCATCGCACGGCCGGGGGCTGTTGCACCTGTCCGCCGCTCTCGATCAGCCGACGGTGTTCGACGCCGGCCCGTACGTCGAGCTGGCGCGGCTCGCCGAGCGGGGCGGGCTGGACTTCGTGACGCTCGGCGACACCTTCGCCCGGCCCGGGCCCGACGCGCTCGCCGTCCTGTCCCGGGTCGCGCCCGCCACCAGCCGCGTCGGCCTGGTCCCCACCGTCACCACCACGCACACCGAGCCCTTCCACGTCCAGGCCGCCGTCGCCACCCTCGACTGGGTCAGCCGGGGCCGGGCCGGCTGGCGGATCGACGTATCGACCACCGAGGGCGAGGCCCGTCTCTTCGGCCGCCGGCACGCCGCTCCCGCCGAGGGGTTGTGGCGCGAGGCCGGCGAAGTGGCCGACGTGGCCGCCAGGTTGTGGGACAGCTGGGAGGACGACGCCGAGATACGGGACGTGAGCACCGGCCGCTTCATCGACCGCGACAAGCTGCACCACGTCGACTTCGAGGGCGCGGGCTTCTCCGTGAAGGGCCCCTCGATCGTGCCGCGTCCCCCGCAGGGCCACCCCGTCCGGGTGGTCGACGCGACCGAAGGGCAGGCCCGGCGCACCGCGGCCCGGTACGCCGACGTGGTCCTCGTGCGCGCCGCCAGCGCCGCTCAGGCCGCCGCCGTACGGGATCAACTGCGTGCCTCGGCCGCCGAGTTCGGGCGGGATCCCGACACCCTGCGCGTTCTCGCGAGCCTGCTCGTCGATCTCGGTGACGGGGAGCACGCGGCCGAGCCGGGGCATGGCGGCGGCGGGCCCCGGCAGACCGCGCAGGGCCCGCTGTACCGGGGCGGCCCGGTGGACCTCGCCGAGCTGATCACCGCCTGGTACACCGACGGTGTCGTGGACGGCTTCCACCTCACACCCGCCGAGCCGCGCCGTGACCTGGAGCGGCTCGTCAACGGCACGGTGGCGCTGCTGCAGCACCGCGGGCTGTTCCGCACCTTCTATCCGGGCAGCACGCTCCGGGAGCACCTGGGCCTGGCCAGGCCCGCCAACCGGTACGCCGTGGCAGGGGGAACGTCATGACCGTGCGGCCTCGAAAAGAGATCCACCTGGCGGCCCACTTCCCCGGCGTCAACAACACCACCGTGTGGGCGGATCCACGGTCGCGGTCGCAGATCGACTTCTCGTCCTTCGAGCACCTCGCCCGCACCGCCGAACGCGGCCTGTTCGACTTCTTCTTCCTCGCCGAGGGACTGAGACTGCGCGAGCACAAGGGCCGCATCCACGACCTGGACGTGGTGGGACGCCCCGAGTCGCTCACCGTGCTGGGCGCCCTCGCGGGGGTGACCGAGCATCTCGGGCTCGCCGCCACCGTCAACGCCACCTTCAACGAGCCCTACGAACTCGCCCGCAGATTCGCCACGTTGGACCACCTCAGCGGCGGCCGGGCCGCCTGGAGCGTGGTGACCTCCTCCGACGCCTTCACCGGCGAGAACTTCCGCCGCGGCGGCTTCCTCGACCGCGCCGACCGGTACACGCGAGCCGCCGAGTTCGTCGAGGTGGCGCGGAAGTTGTGGGACTCCTGGACGCCGGACGGCGTCAGCCGGCCGTTCGCCCACCGCGGGCGGCACTTCGACATCGCGGGTGAGTTCACCGTGCCGCGCTCACCGCAGGGTCATCCGGTGGTCATCCAGGCGGGGGACTCGGGAGAAGGGCGGGAGTTCGCCGCCTCCACCGCCGACGTGATCTTTTCCGGCTGGGGGTCCGGGGGTTGCCCCCCGGGATGGCACAGGCCGCGGCAGGGCTCGCTGGAGGCGGGGCGCGCCTTCTACGCCGATGTGAAGCGCCGCCTCGCCAAGTACGGCCGGGAACCGGAGGACTTGAAGATCATGCCCGGCGTCACCGTCGTCCTCGGCGACACCGCCGCCGAGGCACAGGAGAGGGCCACCGAGATCCGGCGGCAGCAGGTCTCCCCGCAGAACGCGATCCTCGCCCTGGAGCAGATCTGGGGCGTCGACCTGTCGGCGTACGACCCCGACGGGCCGCTCCCCGAGATCGACCCGGTGGCTGACTCGGCGATCACCCAGGGGCGGACTCGGCGCGGCGACACCGTCGTGATCGCCGAGAAGTGGCGTGCCCTGTCCAAGGAGAAGGGACTGTCCATCCGGGAGACCGTGATCGAGGCGGGCGCCCGGCAGTCCTTCATCGGGACCCCGGACGCCGTCGCCGCCGAGCTGGAGGAGTTCGTGCGGCGGGACGCCGCCGACGGTTTCATCCTCGTACCGCATCTCACCCCGGGCGGACTGGACGAGTTCGTGGACCGGGTGGTGCCGCTGCTCCAGGAACGCGGGGTGTTCCGCACGGAGTACCGGGGCTCGACCCTCCGCTCCCATCTCGGCCTGGACCACCCCGGCGCCTGAGTGGTGCGGGGGAGCCCGCAGGACCGACGACGATCCGGACGGTCGACTTCCGGACATCCGCCGGATGCGGACGGCAGACGTCGACGTGGCGCTCGGTGCGGAGAGCGGTGGGTGGTTGTGTTGGTGCGCGAAGAGGCGTGAGAAGTACGGGACTTCGACCCCGATGCCGCAACGCGCCGGGACCCGGGGCAGCGAGGCCGGCGGTCCGCGCCGAACCAGGGCGTGCCTGGCCAAAACGCATGGTTCGTTCACAGGCTGACGGCCGAAAGGCGCCCTTGCGGCTAGCGGTCGTTCGGCCGAATACTCCCCGACAAGCGCTTGTCAGGGGCACGGCTTGTCCGGAACCCGGACGATCATGCCCCGGGCTGCGCCTCACGGGGCCCCGACCCCACGCGGGCCCCCCGACTTCCCCTTGGGAGGAACGAACGTGAGGATCAAGCGCACCACCCCTCGCAGCGGCATTTCGAGACGGACCCGGCTGATCGCCGTCACCACCGGTCTCGTGGCCGCCGCCGCGATCGCGGTCCCCAGCGCGAACGCGTCCGAGTCCCCCACCTTCAGCGCGAGCGCGCTCAAGAGTGCGGACGCCTCGGTGCTCAAGGCCGATGTCCCCGGCACCGCCTGGGCCGTCGACAGCAAGACCAACCGTGTCCTGGTCACCGTCGACAGCACGGTCTCCAAGGCCGAGATCGCCAAGATCAAGCGCGAGGCCGGCGCCAACGCCGGGGCCCTCACCATCAAGCGCTCGGCCGGGCAGTTCAAGCCGCTGATCTCCGGCGGCGACGCCATCTACGGCGGACAGTACCGCTGCTCCCTGGGCTTCAACGTGCACAGCGGGAGCACCTACTACTTCCTGACCGCCGGCCACTGCGGTGAGGTCGCCTCCACCTGGTACTCCAACTCCGGCCACTCCACGGTGCTCGGCACCAACGTGGGCTACAGCTTCCCGGGCAACGACTTCGCGCTGGTGCGCTACACCAACTCCTCCATCTCGCACCCGAGCACGGTCGGCAGCCAGACCATCACCAGCGCGGCCACGCCGAGCGTGGGCACGACCGTGTACCGCCGTGGATCGACCACCGGTACGCACAGCGGGCGGGTCACCGCGCTGAACGCCACCGTCAACTACGGCAGCGGTGACGTCGTCTACGGTCTGATCCAGACCACGGTGTGCGCCGAGGGCGGCGACAGCGGTGGTCCGCTGTACGGCGGCAGTGTGGCGTACGGGCTGACCTCCGGTGGCAGCGGCAACTGCAGCTCCGGCGGTACGACCTTCTTCCAGCCGGTGACCGAGGCGCTGAGCTACTACGGCGTGAGCATCGGCTGACGTCCGGTTGTGAGTGGCCCCCGTACGCAACCGGTGTGCGGGGGCTCCCTCTTGTTCGGGTGGCGGAGTTACCTTCGGAGTACAGGTAGCGCTCAGTCCCCTGGGGGCCGACATGGTCGAGGCGCTGGTGGCGGCGGGAGTGACCCTCGCGTCAGCCGGGGCGGTGTACGTGATGGCGGCGGCGCGGGTCGTCAAGCAGTACGAACGCGGGGTGGTGTTCCGGCTGGGCAGACTGCGCGACGAGGTGCGCGGGCCGGGGTTCACGATGATCGTGCCGTTCGTGGACCGGCTGCAGAAGGTCAACATGCAGGTCGTGACGATGCCGGTGCCCGCGCAGGAGGGGATCACCCGGGACAACGTCACCGTGCGGGTGGACGCCGTCGTGTACTTCAAGGTGACCGGGCCCGCGGAGGCCGTGGTGCGGGTCGAGGACTATCGGTTCGCTGTGGCGCAGATGGCTCAGACCTCGTTGCGGAGCATCATCGGCAAGAGCGAGCTGGATGATCTGCTGTCCAATCGGGAGAAGCTCAATCAGGGACTGGAGTTGATGATCGACAGTCCGGCGGTCGAGTGGGGGGTGACGATCGACCGGGTCGAGATCAAGGACGTCTCGTTGCCCGAGACCATGAAGCGGTCGATGGCTCGGCAGGCCGAGGCGGACCGTGAGCGGCGGGCCCGGGTCATCAACGCGGACGCGGAGTTGCAGGCGTCGAAGAAGCTGGCCGAGGCGGCGCAGCAGATGGCGGACACGCCGGCCGCCTTGCAGTTGCGGCTGCTGCAGACGGTGACCGCGGTGGCGGCCGAGAAGAACTCGACGCTGGTGCTGCCGTTCCCGGTGGAGCTGCTGCGGTTCCTGGAGAAGGCGCAGCAGGGGGTGCCGCCGGTGCCGCCGCAAGTTCCGGCGCGGCCGGTGCAGGAGCAGCTGCCGGCGGCCGGGGCAGGGGAGACCGAGGCGGGGGAGTAGCCGCGGGATGCCTGCGGCGCCTGTGCGGCTTCGGTGGGGGCGTGCGTAGTGCCTACGGTTTGGTTGGGGGTCGGGGCCGGGGCGGGGGGTGTCCGTCCTCGGTCGGGCGGTGCTTTGGGTTATGCGGTGCTGTTTCTTGACGCCCGACACTGCGGGCGGACACCCCCCGCCCCGGCCCCTTCCCGCCGTGGGCGGGTCGGCTTCACGGCACCGTGCGTAGGCCGGCGATGAGGAGCGTGACCATTCGGCGGGCGTCGTAGCGGGGGTCGCTTTCGGCGCCGACGCAGAGGTTTCCGATGGCGCGCATGAGGTGGTAGGCGTCGATGCCCGGGCGGATCTCGCCGGAGGCGTCGGCGGCTTCGACGAGTTGGGCGCACACCGGCAGGAGCCGTTCGAGGAAAAGGGCGTGGAGCGTCTCGAAGCCGGCGCTGTCGCCCTGCATCGCGGCTGCGAGGCCGTGTTTGGTGACGAGGAAGTCGACGAAGAGGTCGACCCACTTCCCCAGGGCGGCATAGGGGGTGGGGCCGGCCGCCAGCAGGGTGGGGCCGGCTTCGGCGCAGGCGTCGATCTGGTGGCGGTAGACGGCGACGACGAGGTCCGCCCGGGTGGGGAAGTGGCGGTAGATGGTGGCCACCCCGACGCCGGCCTTGGCCGCGATGTCGCGCACCGGCGCATCCACGCCCGAGGCCACGAAGACCGCGGCGGCCGCGTCCAGCAGGGCCTGCTGGTTGCGCCGGGCGTCCTTGCGATTCGACCTGGCTGAGCTTCCCGGGCTCCGGCCCTCGTCGTTCACCGCGGCTCTCCTTCGACGGCCGATCTTGCGAAACGGATCGGCGTTCCGTATCTTAGGTGGAACAAGGTTCCGTTTCCTTCATGATGGCAGAGCGGCAGGCCTACGGCCAACCGTTGCCCTCAGCACGCCCGTGCCCGCGGCGACCGCCGCTCGCCGGGTGTCCACCGAACCAAAGTCGCGCACGTACCGAAAGGCACCCTCATGTTTGAATCCAAGACCGCGCCCGCCACAGTGGTGTCCGCGCGGCCGGTCGTTCTGTCCGCCCCGGGCCGCGGTGAGGACCTCCAGGTCCGCGTGTCCGCCCCCGCCACCGGCGGCGATCTGCCCGTCATCGTCTTCTCGCACGGCTTCGGCTGGTCCATGGACGGTTACCTCCCGTTGGCGGACTACTGGGCCGCGCAGGGCTTCGTGGTCGTCCAGCCCACCCACCTCGACTCCAGGACGCTCGGTCTGCCCCCCGAGGACCCCCGTACGCCGCGGATCTGGCGCATCCGCATCGAGGACCTCACGCGCGTGCTGGACGGACTCGATGTCCTCGAAGCCGCCGTGCCGGGCCTCGCCGGGCGCCTCGACCGGGACCGCATCGCCGTGGCCGGCCACTCCTGGGGGGCCCAGACGGCGAGCGCGCTGCTGGGTGCGCGCGTCCTCGGCCCCGACGGCAAGCCCGGCCAGGACATGTCCGACCCCCGGGTGAAGGCGGGTGTGCTGCTCGCGCTGACCGGCCTGGGCGACACCCTGACCCCCTTCGCCGCCGAGCACTTCCCCTTCATGAAGCCGTCCTTCGACACCATGACCACTCCGGCCCTGATCGTCGCCGGGGACAATGACCAGTCCGCGCTCTCCACGCGCGGACCGGACTGGTTCACCGACCCGTACACCTACAGCCCGGGCGACAAGAGCCTGCTCACGCTGTTCGGGGGCGAGCACTCGCTCGGCGGCATCTGCGGGTACACGGTCGTCGAGACGACGGATGAGAATCCCGCGCGCGTCGCCCTGATCCAGCAGCTCAGCTCGGCCTACCTGCGCAGCGCCCTTCACCCCGGGGACACCGGCTGGAAGGCGGCGGCCACCGCGCTGGCGGAGGACCCCGAAGCGCTGGGCACGCTGCAGAGCAAGTGACGCCCCGGCCGCCGGTGTTTTCCCAGGTGAAGGGGGCCCGAACGGTTATCGCACAAGCGTTCTGGTTTTGGTCTATGGTGGAGGTGGGACGGTCGGGAACTGATGTTCGATAACGGGAGGTGCGGGTGCCGGGCTTCACTCATCTGCACACCGCCTCCGGGTTCTCCCTGCGGTACGGCGCTTCGCACCCGGAGCGGCTGGCCGAGCGCGCCTCCGAGCGGGGGATGGACGCCCTGGCTCTCACCGATCGCGACACCCTCGCCGGTGCTGTCCGGTTCGCCAAGGCCTGTGCGGGGGCGGGGGTGCGGCCACTGTTCGGAGTGGAGCTGGCGGTGGGGGGCTCGGAGCCGGAGTCCGTGGGGGGAGGGCGGCGCCGTAACCCTGTGCGCGGTGGTTCCTTTGTCGATGAGTCGATGCCTCGGGTCGTCTATCTGGCGCGTGCGGGAGCTCGTGGCTGGGCGGATCTGTGCCGGCTGGTCACGGCGGCGCACGCGGGGGCGGGGCAGCCCCTGCTGGCCTGGGCGGACAATCACGCCGACGGCGTGACCGTCCTGCTCGGTCCCGCCTCCGACGTCGGGCGGGCCCTTGCCGCCGGGCGGCCGGATCGTGCGGCCCGGCTGCTCGGGCCCTGGCGGGAGGTCTACGGGGACGCCCTGCGCCTCGAGGTCGTCTGGCACGGGCGTGAGGGCACCGGGGCCGGGTCGCTGCGGCTGGCCGCCCGCACCCTGGGCTTCGCCGCCGAGCAGGGGGTCCGGCCGGTGCTCGGCAACGCCGTCCGTTATGCCGACCGTGGGCTCGGGCCGGTCGCCGACGTCCTGGACGCGGCTCGGCGGCTCGTCCCGATCGACCCCAGGAAGGAGCTGGACTCAGGGGAGGCCTGGCTCAAGGGCGCGGATGAGATGTTCCACGGGGCGGAGCGGATCGTCGAAGCGGCGGGGTACCGGCGGGAGACCGCCCACCGGCTGCTGGAGCAGACGCAGTCCGTGGCCGCCGAGTGCCTGGTCGATCCCGAGGACGACCTGGGCATGGGGACGGTCCACTTCCCCGAGGCACACCTCGTCGGCGCGGGACGCCGTACCGCTCAGCGGGCGCTGGCCTCCCGGGCGGCGGCGGGCATGGTGCTGCACGGTTACACGGACCGGCGTGACTACTGGGAGCGGATGCACCATGAGCTGGACATCATCGGTCATCACGGTTTCGCCTCCTATTTCCTGACGGTCGCTCAAGTCGTCGACGACGTGAGGGAGATGGGGGTTCGTGTAGCCGCTCGTGGGTCCGGTGCCGGGTCGTTGGTGAACCATCTGCTGGGTATCGCCAACGCCGATCCGATCGAGCACGGGCTGCTGATGGAGCGCTTCCTGTCCAAGGAGCGGGTCGTGCTGCCCGACATCGACATCGATGTGGAGTCCGCGCGCCGGCTGGAGGTCTACCGGACGATCATCGGCCGGTTCGGCGAGGAGCGGGTCGCCACGGTCGCGATGCCGGAGACCTATCGGGTGCGGCACGCGATCCGGGACGTGGGCGCCGCCCTGTCCATGGACCCGGACGAGATCGACCGGATCGCCAAGTCCTTCCCGCACATCCGGGCGCGCGACGCCCGGGCGGCGCTGGAGGAACTGCCCGAGCTCAAGGCGCTGGCGGGGGAGAAGGAGAAGTACGGGCGGCTCTGGGAGCTGGTCGAGGCTCTTGACGCCCTTCCGCGCGGGGTGGCCATGCATCCGTGCGGGGTGCTGCTGTCGGACGCGTCCCTGCTGAGCCGTACGCCGGTCATGCCCACCAGCGGCGAAGGATTTCCCATGTCACAGTTCGACAAGGACGACGTGGAGGATCTCGGGCTGCTCAAGCTGGACGTGCTGGGCGTGCGGATGCAGTCGGCCATGGCGCACGCGGTCGCCGAGGTGGAGCGGGCGACGGGGGAGCGGATCGACCTGGACGGGTTGGCGGGAGGTGACCCGGCCACGTACCGGCTCATCCGGTCCGCCGAGACGCTGGGGTGCTTCCAGATCGAGTCGCCGGGGCAGCGGGATCTGGTGGGGCGGCTGCAGCCGAGTACTTTTCACGATCTGGTGGTGGACATCTCGCTGTTCAGGCCCGGGCCCGTCGCCGCCGACATGGTGCGGCCGTTCATCGAGGCCCGGCACGGACGGGCGCCCGTCCGGTATCCGCATCCGGATCTGGAGGAACCGCTGCAGGGCACCTACGGGGTGGTCGTCTTTCACGAGCAGATCATCGACATCGTCGCGATCATGGCCGGCTGCGGACGCGGGGAGGCGGACCGGGTGCGGCGCGGGCTGTCCGACCCGGAGTCGCAGGGGCGGATCAAGGTGTGGTTCGCCCAGCACGCGGCGGCCAACGGATATGACGGAGAAACGATTCGGCGGACCTGGGAGATCATCGAGGCCTTCGGGTCGTACGGGTTCTGCAAGGCGCATGCGGTGGCCTTCGCCGTACCGACGTACCAGTCGGCCTGGCTGAAGGCCCATCATCCGGCCGCCTTCTACGCGGGGCTGCTCACGCATGATCCCGGGATGTACCCGAAGCGGTTGCTGCTGGCGGACGCGCGGCGACGGGGGGTGCCGGTGCTGCCGTTGGACGTGAACAAGTCGGCGGTCGCACATCGGATCGAACTGGTGTCTGAATCTGATGGGGTGTGGGGACTGCGGCTGGCGCTCTGCGATGTGTACGGGATCAGTGAGGCCGAGGCCGCGCGGATCGAGGAAGGGCAGCCCTACGACTCGCTGCTGGACTTCTGGGAGCGGGCGCGGCCCAGCCGGCCGCTCGCGGGACGGCTCGCCCAGGTCGGGGCCTTGGACGCGTTCGGCGCCAACCGGCGTGATCTACAGCTGCACTTGACCGAGCTGCAGCGCGGGGCGCGGGGCGCGGGCGGCGGTCAACTGCCCTTGGCCGGCGGGCGGAAGACCGCGCCGGCGGGGCTGCCGGATCTGTCGGAGGCCGAGAAGCTCAGCGCCGAGCTGGGCGTGCTGTCCATGGATGCCTCGCGCAACCTGATGGACGATCACCGGGTCTTCCTGGACGAGCTGGGCGTGGTGTCGGCGCGGCGGCTGCGGGAGGCGCGGCACGGGGAGACCGTGCTGGTCGCGGGGGCCAAGGCGGCGACCCAGACACCGCCGATCCGGTCCGGCAAGCGGGTCATCTTCTCCACGCTGGACGACGGGACGGGCCTGGTCGATCTCGCCTTCTTCGACGACTCCCACGACGCGTGCGCCCACACCGTCTTCCACTCCTGGCTGCTGCTGGTGCGCGGGGTCGTGCAGCGGCGTGGGCCGCGCAGTCTGAGCGTGGTGGGTTCCGCCGCCTGGAACCTCGCCGAACTGGTCGAACTGCGCGCCGAGGGCGGGCTGGACGAGGTGGCGAAGCGGCTGGCGGAGCCGGTGGTGGAAGGGACGGGCGGCGATCCGGCGCGGGGCCGGCGCATCCAGCTGCCCACCGGATACGAACTCAACCCGTGGGCCGATCTGCGCCCGGCGGGTCAGGAGCCTTCGCAGGTACGGAAGTTGTGGCACCAGAGTCCGGGGAGTGCGGGATGACCATCGTGTGCGTACGTTTCCAGCTGCCGCCTCAGGCCGAGACGGCCCTGCCCGGGCTGCTCGGGCTGCTGGAGGAGTTCACCCCGGTCGTGGAGGCGCTGCCGCCGGATGCGGCGCTGGCCGATCTGCGGGGCGCCGAGCGGTACTTCGGGCGTGGGGCGGTCGAACTGGCGTCGGTGATCCGGGTGCGCGCCCTCGCGCTGTACGGGGTCGACTGTGTGATCGGCGCCGGGCCGGGGCCGATGCTGGCCCGGGTGGCGCTGGGGGCCGCCCGGCCCGGGGTGACCTGCGAGGTTCCCGGTGATCCGGAGGGCATCGCGGAGTTCCTCGCGGACCTGCCGGTGGGCGCGCTTCCCGGCGTGGGGACGGCGACCGCCCGCACCCTGTCCGAGTACGGCCTCGACACCCTGGGGCGGGTCGCCGCCGCGCCGCTGTCCACGCTCCAGCGGCTGGTCGGCGCGAGGACGGGCCGAGAACTGCACGAGAAGGCGAACGGCGTCGACCGCGGCCGGGTCGTCCCGAACGGCGTCTCGCGCTCCCTCGCCACCGAACGTCCCTTCGATCGCGACGAGTTGGACCCGGACCGGCACCGCCGCGCCCTTCTGTCGGCTGCCGAGGAACTGGGCGCCCGCCTCCGCGCCCTGGAGAAGGTCTGCCGCACCCTCACCCTCACGGTCCGCTACGCCGACCGCTCCTCGACGACCCGTACCCGCACCCTGAAGGAACCCACCGCGCACTCCGCCGCCCTGACCAGGACGGCGTACGGCATGTACGAGGCCCTCGGCCTGCAACGCGCCCGGGTCCGCGCCCTCGTTCTGCGCGCCGAGTCCCTCACCCCCGCCGACCAGGCCTCCTACCAGCTCACCTTCGACCCGGTCGACGAGAAGGTCCGCCGCGTCGAGCAGACCGCGGACCGGATCAGGGCGAAGTTCGGCCCGGGGGCGGTGGTCCCGGGGGTGCTGGTGGCGTGAGCGTCAGTTCGCCCACGGCGGGGTGAGCCGGGTGCCGTCGGCCAGTTCCGCCTCCAGGCCGATGGACGTGGTGACCCAGGAGATGGCTGTCTGATCGGTCGGGTTCTCGACGCCCAGGGTCGCGCCGGGGTTGACGATGACGGTGTCGCCCGCGGTGACGCGGTCGGTGCGGCCGTCGAGGGTGATCAGGAGTTCGCCGACGAGGAGATGGAAGATCTCCTCGCGGGTGACGGTGTGGACGGGGGCCTTGGTGCCCGGCGGGATCTCGCCGCGCCAGGCGCAGAGCTCCTTGCTTCCGGTGAGGGGGGTGGCGTACGAGACGAAGCGGGCGCCGTGGATCTCATGGGTGACGGCTTCGGATGTGCGGATGACGGGCATGGGTGCCTCTCCGGTCGGGTGCCGATCAAGTGGTCAAGCTCCTTGACTATTTGCTCACCTCCATGGTCAAGCTGCTTGACCATCTCGTCAAGGGTGTTTCAATGCCTGCGTGCAGAACTCCGAGGCCATGGCCCTGTCCGCAACCCTGCTCGCCGTCGCCGGTGAGCTGACGCGGCGCATCAACGAGGGCGTCGTCGCCCGGGGCTTCGAAGGGGTCAGGCCCGCTCACGGGTTCGCCTTCGCTCGGCTCGCCCCGGACGGCGCGACGGCGACCGAGCTCGCCGCCCATCTCGGGGTGACGAAACAGGCCGCCAGTCAGCTCGTCGACGAGATCGTGCGCAAGGGGTTCGCCGAGCGGCGGCCGCACCCCGGGGACGCCCGGGCGCGGCTGGTCGTGCTGACCGAGCGGGGGTGGGCGTGCACCCGGGCCGCGGAGGAGGCGGCCGCCGAGGTGGTGCGGGGGTGGGCGGGTGTACTCGGGGAGAGTGAAGTGCGGGTGTTGTGGGAGCAGTTGTGGCGGATCGCACCCTATGGTCCTGTCAGGCCCGCCTGGTGACGGTTCCTCAGCCGCTACTGCCGAGTCAGTTACCACTGGAAGTTTTTACTGACGCGTAACTTCACACTTGCACTACTCGCTCGTAACTTGACGAGTGAACAGCATCCTTCGTGATCCGGATCACAGGGCGTAAGGCCATCGCAACTCCCTTGAGCCGCAAGGAGATCACACGATGCTGCCCTGGAACCGAGTGCTCAGACCCCTGGCCGCGGTGCTGCTGACCGCCGCGGTCGCCCTCGTCCCCGCCACCGCCGCCCATGCCTCCACGGCCCCGAGCAGCGGTTGGAACGACTACTCCTGCAAGCCCTCCGCCTCCCACCCCCGCCCCGTCGTCCTGGTGCACGGAACCCTCGGCAACTCGGTCGACAACTGGCTGGGCCTCGCCCCCTACCTGGAAAGCCGCGGCTACTGCGTCTTCTCCCTCGACTACGGCCAGCTCTCCGGCGTCCCCGTCTTCTACGGCCTCGGCCCCATCGACAAGTCGGCCGAGCAGCTCTCCGCCTTCGTCGACAAGGTGCTCGCCGCCACCGGAGCCGCCAAGGCCGACATCGTCGGCCACTCGCAGGGCGGCATGATGCCCCGCTACTACCTGAGGTTCCTCGGCGGAGCCGCCAAGGTGAACGCCCTGGTAGGCATCGCACCCGACAACCACGGAACCGATCTGGACGGCCTCACCAACCTGTTGCCGTACTTCCCGGGAGCGTCCGACCTGCTGTCCTCGTCCGTTCCGGGCCTCGCCGACCAGATCGTCGGGTCCGCCTTCCTCACCAAGCTCAACGCCGGCGGCGACACCGTCCCCGGCGTCCACTACACCGTCATCGCCAGCAAGTACGACGAGGTCGTCACGCCGTACACGAGTCAGTTCCTGAGCGGTTCCGACGTGCACAACGTCCTCATCCAGAACCTGTGCTCGCTCGACCTCTCCGAGCATGTCCTGATGGGTCTCAGTGACCGGCTCGCCTTCCACGAGGTGGCCAACGCGCTCGACCCGGCGCACGCCACCACGACCACCTGCGCGTCGGTGCTGAGCTGACGCACGAACGGGGCCTGTCCGACCTGAGCCGCCGGACAGGCCCCGCCCCCCGTGGGGTCTACCGACGGCCTGAGGTCGTCGCACGCCGGCGGACCGAGGCGAACAGTGCCGCCGACCCCAGCGCGAGCGCCGCCGCACCGCCCATCGCGAGGTACGGGGTGCTGCCACCGCCTCCCGTCTCGGCGAGGTTCCCCACCGCACCGGCCGCCTTCGGCGTGTTGACGGCGGCCGGCTCGGCCGACGTGGCGGCGTTCTGGTCGCCGTGACCGTGGTGCTCGACCGTCGACTTGTCGGCACCGGCCGCGATCTGCCGGTCGGAGGGTGCGGAGGCGGTCGGAGCCGGTGTCGAGCCGGTGGCCGTGACGCCGCCACCGAAGGTGACGTCCGAGCAGGAGTAGAAGGCCTCCGGGCTGTCCGAGCGCTGCCAGATCGCATACAGCAGTTGCCGGCCCGAGCGCTGGGGGAGGGTGCCGGAGAACGTGTAGAAACCGTTCGCGGCGACCGGGTCGGTGGCCTTCGCCACCGGGGCGGACAACTCCAGGTCCTTCCAGGCCAGCGGCTTCGTCGGGTCGTAGCCCGGCTTGGTGACGTACACGGTGAACGTGCCCTTGTGCGGCGCGGTCACGCGGTACTTGAAGGTGTACGACCCGCCGCGCACGCCCGTCGCCGGCCAGTCCGCGCGGGGCAGGTCGAGGCCCTTGAACTCCTCGTTGCCCGCGCTGCACAGCTTGCCGTCCGGGATCAGCGCCTGGTGCCGGCCGTTCGCGTCGCCGATGCGGATGCCGTTCCAGTCGTAGAGCGCCTGGGTGCCGCCGACCGCGACCGCTGCCCTGCACGCGTCCGACTTGGGGCTCTCCGGGTTCTCCGCGTAGCACTGCGCGACCCGGCTGACCGGGTCGCCCATCGTCCCGTGCGCCGACGCCGGGGCGGCGGCGAGGGTGGTCAGGGCGAGCGGGGTCGCGCCGAGGGCGGCGATCGTGACGGCCTTGCGGAGGCGTGCGGGCATGCGGAATCTCCTCGGAACGGTGCTGGGCGAATCCCGTGGGGTGTGATCAGAAAACTAGCCCCGAGAAACCGTGAAATCGCCTGCTGGGGACGGGCGAGGGAGATCCTTATGCTCGCGTTAAGGGAGTGCTGAGACTGGGATCAGGTAGGGAGCGTGCCGGCATGGCAGACGACGGGATCCGGGCGGCCGGGGCCGCCGACGTGGCGGCCGTGAAGGCCGTGACCGACGCCGCGTACCACCCCTACATCGAACGGATCGGGGTGGTGCCGGTGCCCATGGAGGCGGACCACGCGGCGAACGTGGCCGCGGGGAAGGTGTTCGTGACGGGCGATCCCGTCATCGGGCTCGTCGTGCTGGAGGAACGCGACGACCATCTGTTCCTCGACAGCATCGCCGTCCACCCCGACGCACACGGCACGGGCGTGGGGCGACGGCTGCTGGGCTTCGTCGAGGCACGCGCGCGTGCGCTCGGTCTGCCCGAAGTCAGGCTCTACACCAACGCGATGATGTGGGAGAACCAGAAGATCTATCCGAAGTTCGGCTACGAGGTCGTGGAGCGGCGGGTGGACGGCCCCTACGACCGTGTCCACTACCGCAAGCGGCTCGACTGAGTACCCTCACCCGTCGGGCCACCACGTTCGTGCGATGTCCTTCCGCACCTCCGGGCGCCCGGCGGGACGCTCGTCGGCTTCCTCGTGGACCCTGCGCGAGTCCGACTTCTTCAGGGGCTTCTGCACAGTGGTCCGGCGCATGGCTGCCTCCTTCAGTGCCTACCGAGTTCCGTGTTCTCACGGAGGTAGACCCTTTTCGGGAGAGTGACTCATCGGTGCGGGTCTGTCAGTGGCGGCTGTCACGATTCGACTGTCAGTGGCGGGTGTCACTCTGGGGGCATGACGAACGACAGTGAAGCTCTGACCGGGGCGGACGCGGGTTCCGACATCGACTGGGACGCCGAGGCCGCCTCCTTCGACGACGAGCCGGACCACGGACTGCGCGATCCGGAGGTACGGCGGGCCTGGGCGGGCCGGCTGGGCGACTGGCTGCCGGGACGGTCCTCGGACGTCCTCGACCTCGGCTGCGGCACGGGCAGTCTGTCGCTCCTCGCGGCCGAACAGGGACACCGCGTCACGGGCGTGGACGCCTCGCCGGCCATGGTCGAGCGGGCGCGGGCCAAGCTGGCCGGGCGTGACGCGGTGTTCCTGGTCGGCGACGCGGCGGCACCGCCGGTGGGGGAGCAGCGCTTCGACGTCGTGCTCGTACGGCATGTGCTGTGGGCCCTGCCCGATCCCGGCCGCGCGCTGCGGCACTGGAGGGGGCTGCTGCGGCCGGGAGGGCGGCTCGTGCTGATCGAGGGCGTGTGGGGGACCGTCACGCCGGCCGGCATACCGGCCGGCACGCTCGCCGGGCTCGTCGAGCCGTTGGCCGAGGAGGTGCGGGTGGAGCCGCTGTCGCAGGACGCGGTGCTGTGGGGAAGGCCGGTCGAGGACGAGCGGTACGCGGTGGTGGCGCTGGTGTGAGGCGGCGGCGCCTCAGGCCAGCAGCGCGTCGAAGCCGCCCTCGCGGGCCAGCCGCTCCAGGGTGTCCAGGGCCGCGACCGCCGCTGCCGCCGCCTCCGGGTCCCGCTCCGCCAGTCCACTGGCCGCGAACTCGTCCTCGTCCAGACGGCGTACGTCCCTGCCGTCGGCCGAGCGCCACAGGTCCAGGTCGAGGTCCTCGACGATCAGTTCCGAGCCGAAGAGCACCGCGGGGCGGGTGACGTCGCAGTACCAGCCCTTCAGCCCGCCCTCGGCGTCACGGACCTCCTTCACCGCGTACCAGCGGTCCCGCCAGTAGTACTCGGTGAAGACGTCGCCCTTCTCGAAGCGCACGAACCCGAAGTCACGGACCCCCTCGCCCGCCCAGAGGGCGCGTACGGCGATCCGGTCGCCGTCGTCCTCGACGAGGTCGGCCTCGTAACCGATCTTCGTGCGGCCCGCTTTGACGAGGACGACGTTCAACCGCCGGACCGACTCAGCCGAGTTCGCGGACATAGCGCACCTCCGACGCGGAGATCTCGTACCCCAGCCACTTGTTGATCGCGAGCATCGGGCCGTTGCCGGCGTCGTTGCCCGTGTGGGCCTCGGTGAAGCCGGCGGCGCGGGCGCGGTGCAGGGAGTGGTTCTTGGCGAGCTTGGCCAGACCCCGGCCGCGGAAGGCGCGGGCGGTGCCGGTCATGGCGGTGAAGTAACGGGTGCCGTCCGTGTAGGCCACGGTGAAGGCGGCGGGGCGACCGTCGACGACCGCCACCGTGGTCAGGCCGAGGTCGAGGCACGGGTGCTTCCAGCTCTCCTCGATCCAGAGCTCGTAGTCCGTGAACTCGGCGTCCACGTCGCTCGGTTCGTCCGCCGTGGTCTCAGCGTCCAGCTCGAACAGCGGGCGCGGGTCGTCCGCGAAGTCGGCGGCGGTGCGCAGCTCGGTGCCGGGCGGGGGGTCCTGCAGGGGCGGCAGCGCGACCTTCGCCAGGTCCAGCCGGAGGAAGCCGGCCGAGCGGCTGGCGCGGTAGCCGTGGTGCTCGGCGAAGGCGCGGTTGGCCGGCTCGTCGAGGACCCACGCGAACAGCTTCGTCGCACCGTGCGCGATCAGGTGCTCCTCGGACGCCTGGACCAGCAGACGGCCGGCGCCGCGGTGGAACCGGTCCGGGTGCACGTAGATGTTGAGGAACCCCTGGCCCGGCTGCGGGCTGTCGTGGGCGAGGCCGATCTGGGCCGTGCCGATCATCTCGCCGTCCTCCTCCGCCACCAGCGCCCGGGCCTGCGCGTCCGGGTGGGTGTGCAGGAGGCGGTGACGGATGGCGTCGGCGGTCCACATGACGTAGGGAAGGCCGAGATGGCGGATGAGGGCGAAGTCCTCGAGGTCTTTCCGGTCGTCGGGGCGCAGGTCGCGCACGGTTACTGTCATGAAGGCGCACGCTACGGGGGAGTCGAGCCCGGGTGCCTCCCATTTTCGGGCGGGTACGGGACAATCGGGCCGTGACCTTGAAGATCCACATCGACGACAGTGCCGCGCCGTACGAGCAGGTGCGGGCGCAGATTTCCGAGCAGGCGCGGACGGGGGTGCTGCCGGTGGGGTACCGGCTGCCGACCGTGCGGGGGCTCGCCGAGTCGCTGGGGCTGGCGGCGAACACGGTGGCCAAGGCGTACCGGGCGCTGGAGAGCGACGGGGTGATCGAGACGCGGGGGCGGAACGGGACGTACGTGGCGGCGGCGGGCTCAGCGGCGGAACGGGAGCTCGCGGCGGCGGCCCAGGCGTACGTCGAGCGGGCGCGGCGGTTGGGGCTGGCGGAGGCCGATGCGCTGGCCGCGGTGCGGGACGCGTTGCGGGCCGGGTACGGCGCGGGCTGATCGGAGTTCGGACAGCGGCGGCACATCAAGCGGGCGACAGCGACGGGGTGCGGGTGACCGGGCAGCCCGCTGTTCGGGCCGCCTTCGCGAACGTCGTCGCGTCGTGTACCGCCGCCCCCGTCGGGTCGTTGTTGAAGTAGGCGTAGACGTCCTCGGTCGTCCCCCAGGTGCTCATGATCCGGGTCACCCATGTCTCCAGGGCCCGGCGGCCGTAGTGCGGCCACGGTTGGGCGCGGCCCTGGTGGAAGCGGACGTAGCCCCAGTCCGTGGTGCGCCACAGCGGGGTGACCGGACGGGAGAGGACGTCAGCCCAGCACAGGGCCGCGCCCCGGGTCTCAAGGACCTTGCGTACCTCCGGCGTCCACCAGGACTCGTGCCGCGGCTCGACCGCGACCCGGGTGCCCGGGGGGAAGCACCCGAGGCAGGTGTCCAGCAGGCCCGGGTCGACCTTCAGGGTGGGCGGGAGCTGGAGAAGGACCGGGCCCAGCCGGTCCCCGAGTCCCGCCGCGTGGGTCATCAGGCGGTCGACCGGCTCCTCGGGCTCCCGTAGCCGCTTGATGTGGGTGAGGTACCGGCTCGCCTTCACCGCGACCACGAAGTCAGCCGGCACCCGCTCCCGCCACGCCTCGAAGGTCTCCCGCGTCGGCAGACGGTAGAACGCGTTGTTGATCTCCACCGTCGCGAAGTGCGCCGTGTACTCCTCGAGCCACAGCCGCGTGGGGCACCCGGCGGGGTAGAGCACACCCCGCCAGTCCTTGTACTGCCACCCCGACGTCCCGACGAACAGGGTCATACCGTCCATGAAAGCACTACAGGTACAGCCCCGCGTCCGCCCCGTCCCGGGGATCCGGCACCGAGGTCGGTGAGGTGCCCCGGCGCAGCGCGTACAGCTCGGCCAGGGTCGCGCCCTCGCGGCCGACGCCCTCCTCGGTGCCCAGCCAGCCGACCGCCTCGCGGTGCGTCAGCCTGCCCACCTCGATGCGGGCCAGACAGCGGCCGGGGCGGACCACGGCCGGGTGCAGGCGCTCCAGGTCCTCGTTGGTCGTGACGCCCACCAGGACGTTACGGCCCTGCCCCAGCAGTCCGTCGGTGAGGTTCAGCAGCCGGGACAGCGCCTGGCCCGCCGTGTGCTTGGCCTCGCCGCGGATCAGTTCGTCGCAGTCCTCCAGCAGGAGCAGCCGCCAGCGGCCCTTGCCCGTCGAGTCGTCCTCGCCGATCGCGATGTCCATCAGATAGCCGACGTCGCTGAACAGGCGCTCGGGGTCCAGGACGCAGTCGACCTGGCACCAGTCCCGCCAGGAGCGGGCGAGGGTGCGCAGCGCCGAGGTCTTGCCCGTGCCCGGCGGGCCGTGGAGCAGCAGCAACCGGCCCGCGATGTCCTCCGGCGTCGTCTTCATCAGGCGGTCCATCGCCTCCGCCACCGGCGCCGTGTAGTTCTCCCGCACCTCGTCCCAGGTGCCCGCGGAGATCTGCCGGGTGGTGCGGTGCGGGCCGCGCCTCGGGGAGACGTACCAGAAGCCCATCGTCACGTTCTCCGGCTGGGGTTCGGGCTCGTCCGCCGCGCCGTCCGTGGCCTGGTCGAGGATCTTCTTCGCGAGTTCCGCGCTGGTCGCCGTGACCGTGACGTCCGCGCCCCGGTTCCAGCGGGAGATCAGCACCGTCCAGCCCTCGCCCTCGGCCAGGGTCGCGCTGCGGTCGTCGTCGCGGGCCACGCGCAGCACCCGCGCGGCGGGCGGCAGCAGAGTCGCCCCGGAGCGCACCCGGTCGATGTTCGCCGCGTGCGAGTACGGCTGCTCGCCCGTCGCGAAGCGGCCGAGGAACAGCGCGTCGACGACGTCGGACGGAGAGTCGCTGTCGTCGACGTTGAGCCGGATCGGCAACGCGTCGTGTGGGTTCGCAGACATGGCGTCCATGATCCGGCACCGGCGCACTCCGCGCACGGGATTTCCCCCACGGGAAATGTAGCGAAGCTGTGCATTCACTACATCTGCCCTATCTGGCGCCGACACCGTTACTGTTGGCCTCGATGGGACGTCATGGGTGGACTTCGGGGGCTCGGCGGTGGCGGCTCACCGCACTGCTCGGTGTGGGCGTCGCCGCACTCGCGCTGGTCGTGACCCTGCTCAACACGCTTCCGGACAGCGGCGGCACCAAGGGCACCTCCAAGAACGGCGCCACGGTGCACGGCACCCCGGTGACCCCGCCGGACCAGGACAAGCCCGAGGTCGGCTGGGGCTTCACCCACACCCAGTACAGCTCCGACGAGGGCAGCTCCACCGCGACCGACCGGGTCGAGAAGCTGATCCAGGACGCCCGGGGCATGCCGCAGGACCAGGCGCTCATGGGCTGGGGCGCGGACAACCCCGAGCCGGTGAAGGGCCGTTACGACTTCGACGCGATGGACCGCCGGATCGACTTCATCCGCAAGTCGGGCGGCACCCCGGTCGTCACCCTGTGCTGCGCCCCGGACTGGATGAAGGGCGGCAAGGCCGGTGTCGACAACACCAACTGGAGCCAGTCCGCGCTGGAGACCGCCCCGCAGCCGCAGCACTACGCCGACTTCGCCGCGCTCGCCGCGACCGTGGCCCAGCGCTATCCGGACGTACGGCACTTCGTCGTCTGGAACGAGTTCAAGGGCTTCTGGAACAACTCCAAGGGCCGCTGGGACTACGAGGGGTACACCCGGCTCTACAACCTCGTCTACCGGGCGCTCAAGAAGGTCGACAAGGACATCATGGTCGGCGGGCCGTATCTGGTGATGGACAGTGTCGATCCGCGCGCCGACGAGGCCTCCGCGACCTTCAAGGGACCCTGGGGCGCCATGGACCAGCGGGTCCTGGACGCCTTCGACTACTGGAACGAGCACAAGGCGGGCGCCGACTTCGTCGTCGTCGACGGCTCCAGCTACACCAACGACGACGAGATGAAGCCGGACGAGTTCGGGGCCACCGACAAGCTCACCGCAGTGGGCCGTTGGGTGCGGCAGCAGACGCACGACCTGCCGCTGTGGTGGGCCGAGTACTACGTCGAACCCGCCGACGGCAACGACGACCGCAAGGGCTGGTCCGAGACCCGCCGGGTCGCCGTCCAGGCCGCCGGGATGATCGCGATGGTCAAGGGCGGTGCCTCCTCCGGCTTCTACTGGAACCCGGAGGACGAGAAGGCCGACACCTGCGCGGGCTGTCTGTGGACGCCGACGGACGACTCGCGCGGCGGGCGGAAGCTGCCCATGTTCGACCTGGTCTCCCGGTTCAACCAGGCGTTCCGGCCCGGCACGAGGTACGAGACCGTGTCCGTCGCGGCGGACGACGTGCCCAACGTCCGGGTCCTGGCGAGCGACAGGACCGTCCTGGTGGTCAACACCCTCGACCGGTCGATCAGCGCGCAGATCGACGGCAAGCGGTTCGAGATGCAGGCGTACGAGGTGAAGTGGCTTGAGCGGTAGGCCGCTTCACCCCGTACGCGGACCTCACTTCAGGCTCAGGAACCGTTGCACCAGCGAGGCCAGCAGCACCGCCAGCAGCGGCAGCGAGAACCAGAAGCTGCTCTGCAGCAGGCGCAGTTGGCGCACGCTGGGCCGCATCGCGACCCGGACGACCTCGCGTGCCGTCAGCATCAGGATCAGCGCGAGGGCGGCGAGGGCGCCGACGACCGACCACGGCGTCCAGGTGATCTGCGGACCGATCGGACCCGGGTCGGGCTTGGGCACCTTGCCCTCGGGCTGCTTCCTCAGGGCGTAGATCGTCGCGTCCGCGTTGTCGTACACCTTCTTCAACTCGGGCCGCCGGTCCAGGTTCTGGATCAGCCGGGGTTCCCAGGTGGCCGAGTAGCCGACGTCCATCTGGAGGTAGGTCACCTGACCCGCGTTGATCATCAGGTACGAGTTCGGCCCCGCGTCCTTGAGCGCCTTGACCAGGCTGGAGACCAGGACGGGGTCGGCCGGCGCGAGCGTCGGCACGTAGTCGACCCGCTCCATGTCCTTCGCGCCCCACGGCATCGCCGGGGTCACGTCGTTGACGGTATCGTTGCTGAGCCACAGCAGGCGGACCGTCGGCTTGTCGTGCGCGTAGACGTAGTCCATGGCGGCGACCTCGCCGGGCCGGACGCGTTCGAAGGGCTCGTTGCCCCAGCGGGCCACCAGGAAGCCGCCCATCAGCAGCAGCCCGGCCAGCAGCGCCGCCAGCGGGGCCAGGCTCACCCGGTCCTTGTCCCGCTCCTCGGCGGTGACGCCGGTGCGCGGGAACAGGGCGAGACCGGCCAGCAGGGCCGCGCCGGGCAGGGCGAACATGAACACGCGCAGCGCCATCTCGCCGCCGTAGGACTGCATGCCGAAGCCGAGGAACGGGACGAAGGTGAGCACCAGCAGCGACCGTTCGCGGTACTTGTGGTCGCGCCGGCGCCACCAGCCCCAGCAGGCGAACAGCATCACACCGCCGGCCAGCAGCACGCGTGCGTACAGGACGAGCTTGTGGGTCGAACTGCCGCCCTGGATACGGCCGGAGACGGAGGTGGAGACATTGCTGCCGACGCCGCCGACCCCGCCGAACAGCTCGTCGAAGTGGCCGGACCAGTACGGCTCGGCCATGAAGCCGATCCACACCGCGACCACGACGGCGAACAGGATGGGCAGGCCGCGCAGTTCGGAGCGGCCGACCAGGACGAGCGCCGCGAGCACGCCCAGCATCACGAACGGGGTGAGCTGGTGGGCGGGGACGCTCGCCAGGAACAGGCCGATCAACACGGCCAGCAGGACGGCCTTCTGACGCCGGTCCGCCGGTTCGACCTCCGCCTCGCCGGGACGCCGTCTGGTCCAGATCACGCGCGGTTCGCGGAACCAGACCAGCAGGATCGCCACGAACGCCAGGTAGAGCAGGTAGGTGAAGCCCTGCGGGGAGAAGTAGTCCTGGCCGACCCAGCCGCTGAGGACGAAGATCCAGATGCCGGTCCACTTGGCGCGCCAGCTCGCCCGCAGCGAGCGGACGAGGAGGAACATCGGCGCCAGATAAAGGAGTTGGATGGTCAGTGGCCACCAGCGGATCAGGTCGGTGAGGTCGGTGACCCCGCAGGCCCTGGTCACGAACGCGGCGACCGCGAAGAAGCCCGGCCAGCTCCAGCGCGCGTCCAGGTCGGGCACGGCCGAGCCGGTCCGGTCGATGTAGTCGAGGAAGCCCAGGTGCTGCCAGGCCGTCGGGAACCGCGGCTCGGTCTCGATCACCGCGGGCAGCGCGTGCAGTGACACCACGGTCGCCAGCAGGGTGATGAGCAGCAGTGCCTTGTGCTCGCGGCCCAGCCACAGCAGCGAGCCGAACACCGCGATCAGCAGCGCGGCTCCGACCAGCGTCGGCAGCGGCAGCACCGAGATCAGCCCGAGCCCGCCCATGCGGTCCAGGTCGCTCTCGCCGAGCCGTAGCGCGGGCACCCAGTACAGCAGCAGGGCGGCGACCAGCAGACAGCCCAGGACCAGCCCGAGCCGCGTGGGCCGCAGCCGCTGACGCCAGGACAGGGCGGGCGGCTCGGGCTCGCGCACCTCTTCCCGTACGGGCGTCTCCGCCGGCGCGGCCGACGGCTCCCGTACGGCCTTTTCGGCGAGCTCTGCCTCGAAGGGCGCGTCGACCTCCAGCTCGGCCGGCCCCAGCGAGGCCTCCGAACCGGGCTCCCGCTCCTCCACCGGCAGCCCGACCTGCGGCTGCTTCGCCCAGGTCGGCCGGTGGTCCGGGCGTACGGCGGGCGTGCCGGTGGGCGGGGTGCCCGGTCCCGGGCGGACGTCCGGGCGCCGTTCCTGGTGGTCGAAGTCGACGTGGATGCCGAGCGCGAGGGTGTCGGTGTCCAGCGCCCAGGCCGGTCCGCGCCGGCGCGGCTTCTCGCTCGCTGATACCTCGCGCGCACCCAGATCGGCGAGGTCCCCGTCGGGCGCCGCGTCCGCGGGCAGTTCGGCGGGGGCGGCCCGCACCGTGCGGTACAGCTTGGGCGCGGCGATGGCGACGATCACGGCGAGCGAGGAGATCTCGGCGACACCGGCGCCGGTCAGCCCCATCCGGGGGAGCAGCAGCAGGGTCAGTCCGAGCACCAGCACACACAACAGGCCCTGCAGCCAGGCCAGTCCGGCGGTGCGGCTCTGGGCGCGCAGCACCGCGAAGTACGTCTCCATCACGACCCGGAGCAGCGCGCCGACGGCGAACCAGCGCAGCAGCGGGGTCGCCGCGTCCGCATAGCCCGAGCCGAAGACGCCGAGGATGTACGGCGCCCCGAGGAACAGCAGCCCGCAGATCGGCACCATGATCCGGGCCATCCGCCGGAGCGCGGCCCGGGTGTTGGCGGCGAGCCGGGCCGGGTCGTGCGAGCCCTCGACGGTCAGCGAGGCACCCATGTTGATGGCGAGCAGGTTGATCGTGCCGCCGATCGTGGTGGTGATGTAGAAGTACGCGTTGTCCTCGGAGCTGACCTGCGAGGCGATGATGACCGGCACGAGGTAGACCACGGCGAGCGAGAACAGCGAGCCCGTGTAGTCGCCGGCGAGGAACGTGCCGATCTCCTTGACCGTCGGCGGCTTCGCGTGGTCCTCGGTCGCCCTGATGTGCCGGGGCACCAGTCTGCGGAAGACCAGGATGCCGAGTGGCACCACGGAGGTGGCGATCGCCAGGACCCAGGACAGGAAGACACCGGTCGTCGGCATCGAGGCGGCGAGCCCGATCAGCAGCGCCAGCTTCACCGCGGAGAACACGGTGTTGCCGACAGGCACCCAGGGCGCGCTGCGCAGCCCGGTCAGCACCCCGTCCTGCAGCGTGAGCAGGTTCCAGGCGGCGACCGCCATGATGAAGCCGAGGCCCTTGACCGCTCCGTGCAGGAAGGCGTACGACGGCCCCCAGGTGTCCAGCGTCAGCAGGAACACGCCCGCCGCGAACGACACCACGACGCAACTCGCCGCGTACGTACGGAAGATGAAGCGCCCGGTGCTGCGTCCGGCGACCGGGATGAAGCGGGCCAGGGCGCCGGTCAGGGTCACCGCGGTCAGGCCCGCCAGCAGCTTCATCGCGGCGATCGCGGCCGAGCCCTGGCCCACCGCCGTGTCGGAGTAGTAGCGGGCGGCGACCAGCCAGTACCCGAGGCCCAGCACCGCGGAGATACCGGTGTTGAGCATCAGGGCGTAGGCGTTGCGGAACAGCGGGCTGCCGCCCCGGGACCGGCCGAGCCCGGGCAGCCGGAGACGGCGCCCCTGCTGCTCGGGCGCCTCGGTCGGGGGCTGGGCCTCGGTTGTCGTGGTCGTCGTGTCAGACACGGGAACGGATGGCCTTCCGGCGGACCTGACGTGCTCTGCGGACCAGGGCGTACCCCTTGGTGAGGGCACGGTCCCCGGCGAAGGTGCGGGCGATCGAACGGCCTTCGAGAAGGCGTCCGAACTCCTCGATCCCGGTGCTGCGGCGCACGGTGACCCGCCGCAGCGCGTACGGGCCCTGACGGCGGCGCGCGAGGGTGTTGCCGACGGCGAGCGCCTGGGCGTACCCGCTCTCCCGGACGGCCTCGCGCACCCGGCGGCTGGAGTAGCCGTACGGGTAGGCGAAGGAGGCGGGGGCGGTGCCCAGTTCGTCGGCGACGATCTCCCGGCACCGGCTCAGCTCGTACCGCAGCCTGTCGTCGTCGAGCTGGTCGAGCTGCGGATGGGTGTGGCTGTGGCCGCCGATCTCGACGTCCGCCGCGGCCAGTTCGCGCACCTGGTCCCAGTCGAGCATGGTGTCGAGGCCGCCCCCGGTGTCGTACGCGCCCTTGATCCAGCCCGTGGAGACGAACAGGGTCGAGGCGAAGCCGTGCTTGGCGAGCACGGGCAGGGCGTGCCGGTGCACGCCCTCGTAGCCGTCGTCGAAGGTGATCAGGACGGGACGCGGCGGCAGCGGCCCCCCCGTGCGCCAACCGGCCGCCAGATCGGCGGTGTCGACGGGGGTGAACCCGAGGTCGCCGATCATCGCCATCTGCTCGGAGAACGCCTCGGGCGCGACCGACAGGGCACGCGTGGCGTCGTTCGGCGCGGTCGCCACCGAGTGGTACATCAGGATCGGCACCGGTGCTTCAGTCATCGGATCCCCCCTCGATCTCGACCACCGAGAACGTGGCCCCGCCGCGGCGGGCCCGTACGCTCCCCACGACGTATCCGCCGGCCGCCGTCAGGACCCCGGCGACAATGGCCCCGGCCCGCCCCGCTCCGCCCGGCCGGGCCAGTACGGCGTCCCGCAGCCCGCGTACCACCCCGGCCGGCAGCACCCGGGTGGTGTACCGGCGTTCGGACTCGAGCCCCTTGTCCGCGCCCACACTGCGTGCCACCAGTGCCTTGGACAGCCCCTCGGCGTAGGCGCGGGTGCGGAAGTACCCGAAGTGCTCGCGCGCCGCGGGCACCCGGTGGTGGATCACCGCCCGGTCGTCGATGAGCAGGACGGCGTCGGGCCTGGCCCGGCTGAGCCGGATGCACAGCTCCGTCTCCTCGCAGCCCAGTGGCCGCTTGTCGCCGTCGCGTCCGATGCCGGTCGCGAAACCGCCCGCCGCGTCGAACGCCGTACGACGGAACGAGGCGTTGCCGCCGAGGACGTTGCGCACCCGCACCCGGCCCGGCGGCAGCCCCCGGTAGGTGCAGCCCACCACCCAGTCGAACTCCTCCGGGAACCAGGCCGGACGGCGCCCCGACGCCCAGACGGGCATCGTGCGTCCGCCGACGGCCATCACCCGGGGATCGGTGTAGGCCTCGGTGAAGCGGAGCAGCCAGTCGCGCTCGGCGACGGCGTCGTCGTCGAGGAAGGCGAGCACCTCGCCGCGGGAGGCCGCGATGCCGGTGTTGCGGCCGGCGGACAGGCCACGGGGGCCCGCGTTGGGGAGCACCCGTACGTCTGCGGTCTCCTTGTACTCCTTGGTGAGTCGTTCCAGCAGGGTCGGATTGTGGTCGACGACCAGCAGGGTCTCCAGAGCGGGCCGCGACTGCGCGCGCACCGAGGCG
This sequence comes from Streptomyces sp. NPDC006476, assembly GCF_040612015.1. Classification (NCBI taxonomy): domain Bacteria; kingdom Bacillati; phylum Actinomycetota; class Actinomycetes; order Kitasatosporales; family Streptomycetaceae; genus Streptomyces; species Streptomyces sp. NPDC006476. The sequence goes on from NZ_JBEXPK010000026.1 coordinate 94,889, forward strand.
ACCGCGGCGAGGATGTCCTCCCAGCGGTCCTCGGTGTAGACGCAGATCACGACGGAGACGTCGAGATCGCTCAAGACACCTCTCCCCGCACCGAGTCGAGCATCGGCGAGTGGTGTTCCTGCCGGCGCAGCTCACGCCGGTTGGAGCGCTCCTTGAGGATGACCTTCAGCACCCGGAACCCGTCCCGCACGGCGCGCAGATTGCTGGCGCCGTGGATGCGCAGGTACTCGTAGCTGGGGATCTCCTGCACCTTCAACCCGGCCTTGACCACCCGGATGTTGATGAGCGTCTCGATCTCGAAGCCGGTGCAGTCGAGGGAGATCTTGTCCAGGCAGTGCCGCCAGAACGCGTTGTAGCCGTAGCAGAGGTCGGTGTAGCGGGCGCCGAACTTGCGGTTGACGATCGTGCACAGCGCCCAGTTGCCGAGCTTGCGGATGAAGGTCATGTCGTCGGTGCCGCCGCCGTTGGCGAAGCGTGAGCCCTTGGCGAAGTCGGCGCCGGAGACCAGGGCGGAGACGTACGAGACGATCTCACCGCCGTCGGCCGAGCCGTCCGCGTCGACCATGACGATGATGTCGCCGGTGCAGGCCTCGAACCCGGTGATCAGGGCGTCCCCCTTGCCCTTGCCCCGCTGCTCGACGACCTTGACCTTCGGCCACAGTTCACGGGCCACTTCGACGGTGTCGTCCGTGGAGTTGCCGTCCACCAGGACCACTTCGTGTATCCAGTCCGGCAGCGTCTTGAAGACGTAGGGGAGATTCTCCGCCTCGTTCATGGCGGGAATCACCACGCTCACCGGTGGTGCGATGGCCAGATGCGAGGAGATCGGCCGGTATTGGGCGGCGGCTGACGGGCCTTCGCCCGTGGTGGCCGGCCGCAGTACGGAACTCATGAGTCTGGTCCCTCTCGTCCGGTGGACCGCCCGCCCCTGGGCGGCCCGGTTTTGTGTCCGGTTCGAAAGGGGGGTTCACGCCTGGGCATGACGAAAAGGAACTCCGTGCACGCCGAAGCGAGCTGGCAGAACTGGCCGTCTGCCGTGACGACGGCAGCCGACCGCGCGGCACGACTCGGTCACAAGTGCGGTCACCGAGCACGGCACCCCCCTACCGCGCCCCGCCCCCGGTAGCCATCGCGGTCCTGAGCCCTCCCCTGGAGCCGCTGAGTGATGGTCCGATGCGGGTGAGATGTACGACGGTATTGACGATTGAGCATGTATGGCAAGGCCTGAAACCAGGCCTCACCTTTTTGTTGGTTTGACCGTTACACAACTTAGAAGCAGAAGTGCGCAACTGATCACGGTCACGGCAATGATCCCGCCGTGTACGGACCAGCGGTGGACGGCCAACATGCCCTGAGCCACGAGCATGTTCAGGACGACCGCGCCCGCGATGGCGGCGAGTGTGCGGCCGAAGGGTTCCAGCCCGCGCAGCGCGGCCGCGATGGCGGTCGCCGGCGCCGCGAGCAGGAAGAACAGGGTGAGCGGACCGCGCAGCGCGGAGCCGGAGTCGACCAGCGCGAGCAGCGCGCCGAACACCCCCACGGCCGTCGCGGCCCCCGCGAGCAGAGGTGCCAGGTCCCTCCCCGGACCGGGCCCCGCCCGCTCTGTGCCGCTGACGTCCGACGGTCTCTTGATACGGATGGTCTGCATTGGCGACTTTGCCCCCCAGCGCGCCGGATGCCGGACTTCAATGTCGCGCAGGCGAACAGGGGGCGTCAAGGCGCGAACAAGGCACACACCTGTTCCCTGCGCTTCCCGTCCGGTCCCCAATGCACCGAAAAGCTTGACATGGACACTTCCCCTCAACACGCGTAGTTGGTACGACGGTTATGGCAGAGATCCTGCTAAAGGGAGGTTCCATGAGACGTTCCCGATTTGCCGTCTTCGTGAGCTCGATCCTCCTCGCCGCCGGCACGGCCCTCACCGGGGCCACGGCGGCGCAGGCGTCCCCGCAGGCCGCCGCCACGGGCTATGTGGCCCTCGGCGACTCCTACTCCTCGGGAGTCGGCGCGGGCAGCTACATCGGCTCCAGCGGCGACTGCGACCGCAGCACCAAGGCGTACCCCTACCTCTGGGCCGCGGCCCATTCACCCTCGACGTTCGACTTCACCGCTTGTTCCGGCGCCCGTACGGGTGATGTTCTGGCGAACCAACTCGGGCCGCTCAGCAGCGCCACCGGCCTGGTCTCCATCACCATCGGAGGCAACGACGCCGGCTTCTCCGACGTCATGACCACCTGCGTCCTGCAGTCCGACAGCTCCTGCCTCTCCCGGATCAACACCGCGAAGGCGTACGTCGACTCCACGCTGCCGGGCCAGCTCGACAAGGTCTACTCGGCGATCAGCGCCAAAGCCCCGAACGCCCGTGTGGTCGTTCTCGGCTACCCCCGCTTCTACCGGCTCGGCACGACCTGCGTCGGCCTCTCCGACAGCAAGCGGAAGGCGATCAACGACGCGGCGGACTACCTGGACACCGCCATCAACAAGGCGGCGGCGAACCACGGCTTCGCCTTCGGCGATGTCCGCACCACCTTCACCGGCCACGAGATCTGCTCCGGCAGCTCCTGGCTGCACAGCCTCAACCTGCTGAGCATCGGCGAGTCGTACCACCCGACCGCCGCCGGCCAGTCGGGCGGCTATCTGCCCGTGCTGACCGGAGCGGTCTGACCCTCACGAGGTCGGTGAGGCGGACGTACTGGGGGAGGCCCCGCCCGTCGGGGTCTCCGCCACACAGTTCAGTGAAAACGGAACCGAGTTGGACGTCGCGCTCACCGGATCGCGCACCTCCACGCTGATCACGTCCTGGAAGGTCCCCTCGCTGTCACGCGTGGTGATGAACTGCCGGTCCTGCCGGGACTTGCCCCCGCCCGCCGGGAACGACAGCGTCTTCCACCCCCCGGACAGCGAGTCGTTCTTCGTCACCCAGCGGTAGGTCACCGTCGCCGGAAGACGCCCGACCGTGAACGTGGCGGTGAAGGTGGGGGCCTGAGACTTCGATGGCGGGCAGGTTCCGGAGTAGTCGTTGTTGGCCCCCGCCAGCGTGACGCTCACGGACTGGGGAGCCGTCGTACGACCACTGCTCTTGCTCGGGGGCGGACTCGACGCGCCGCCTCCCCGCGAGGTGTCCCCGGCGGTCGGCGAAGTCCCGCTCTCGGTGCGGGTCTTGCCCGCGTTGTTCCCGTCCCCGTTGCCCTTGTCGCGGTTGAGCAGCGCGTACGTCAGCCCGGCGATGGCCAGCGCCAGCACGACCACGCCGGTCACCAGGACGACACCGGCCCGGCGACCGCGCTCCGGCGGGGCCGAGGCCGCCGTGGTCCCGGAAGAGGGCGTCGGCCGGGTCCGCGCCGTCGGGTAAGGCATCGGCGGGGTCGGCGAGGGGGACTCCGGGAAGGCCGCGACGGTCGGGGCGTACGACGACCCCTGCGCCCAGTCCGCGCCGGGCGTGCCCCCGGCCGCGATCAGCCGGAGATCCTGCTCGGCCCGCTCGGCCGACATCCGCTGCGCCGGGTCCTTGCGCAGCAGCCCCTCGATCACCGGTGTCAGCGGTCCGGCCCGGTGCGGCGGCGGAAGCTCCTCGTCGACGATCGCGCGCAGGGTGCTCAGCGGAGTGTTCTGCCGGAAGGGGGAGTTGCCCTCGACGGCCGCGTACAGCAGCACGCCGAGCGACCACAGATCGGACTCCGGCCCCGGCGTACGGCCCAGCGCACGCTCCGGCGCCAGGAACTCGGGCGAGCCGATCACCTCGCCGGTCATGGTCAGCGCCGAGCTGCCCTCGACCTGCGCGATGCCGAAGTCGGTGAGGACCACCCGGTCGTCGTTGGACAGCAGCACGTTGGCCGGCTTGACGTCCCGGTGCAGCACCCCGGCGGCGTGCGCGGCCCGCAGCGCGGCCAGCACCTCGGCACCGATGTGCGCCGTCCGCCGCGGGTCCAAAGGGCCCTCCGCGTCGAGCAGTTCCGCCAGCGAGATGCCGCGGACCAGCTCCATGACGATCCAGGGCCGGCCGTCCTGCGTGGCCACGTCGTACACGGTGACGACATTGCGGTTGGCGACCCGGGCCGCCGCCCACGCCTCGCGCTCCAGTCGGGCGTACAGCCGCTCCACGTCCGCGGTCGGAAGACCGGCGGGAGCGCGCACCTCCTTGACCGCGACCTCGCGGTGCAGCACCTCGTCGCGGGCCCGCCACACCGTCCCCATGCCGCCCTCACCGAGGGGGGACAGGAGGCGGTAGCGGCCCGCGATCACACGTTCCCTGCCGGGTTCTCCGGACACCGACGCCCCCCACGGCATCTGACCTGATTCATTCACAAAGTAGCTCATCCGAGTGCGGATGCCGCCCCCTTGAGGACCAGCCCCGCCCCCAGGGCCACGACGACCAGGGCGGATCCCAGCGGTGCGGTCCTGCGCAGCAGGGCCGCCATGGGGTGCGTGGTCCAGCGGGGGCGCCTGTCCAGCACCCGATTCATTCCCGTACCCAGCTTCACCACGGCGAACCCGGCCGCGGTGAGGGTGAGGGCGAGCCCGATGCCGTAGGCGACCACGAGCAGCAGCCCGAACCAGGCCTGCCCGAGCGCCGCCGCGCCGACCAGCACGACGACGGCGGAGGGGCTGGGCACCATGCCGCCGGCGAAGCCCAGGAGGATCGTGCCGCGCAGGGTGGGGGCGGTGGAGTGCGTGTGGGTGAAGCCGCCGTGCGTGTGCTCGACCGTGGCGTCGTCGTGGGTGTGGCCGTGGTGGCTGTGGTCGTGGTGATGGTGGTGGTCGTGCCGGTGCTCGTGTTCGTGCTCGTGCGTGTGGTCCTGCTCGTGGTGATGGTGGTGGGGGTGTTCCGTCGTCGTTGTCGCGCCGTGGGCGCCCACCAACTCCAACTCCGGTGCGGGAGCCGTTTCGTGGTGGTCGTGGTGGTCGTGGTGGTCGTGGTGATCGTGATGAAGGTGCTGGGTGTGATGCGCGGGCGCGCGGTTGCGCCAGGCCCGGCGTACGAGGTTCGCGCCCGCCAGCAGGACCAGGACGCCGCTCGCCAGGCCCAGCCAGGCGATCACCGAGGGGGTCGCCGCGGAGCCGGCCGTGACCAGGACGCCCAGGGCCACGACGCCGAGGGTGTGGGTGACCGTCACCGAGGCGGCCAGTGGGAGGACGTCCCTGAGGCGGGCCCGGCCGCCGCGCGCCGCCGCCGTGGCCGCCATCAGCGTCTTGCCGTGGCCGGGGGCGAGGGCGTGCATCGCGCCCAGGACGATCGCGATGAGCAGGGCGAGCGCCGCGAAGCCGACGGTGAGGTGGTTGCGGGCGACCAGGTTGTTCAGGTCCTGCGTCCAGCGGTCGGCGCCGCGGGGGAGTATGGAGGCGCCGGGGGCCTGCGTCTTCTCCGGGGCCAGCGCGGGGCCACCGGGCCGCACGCGCAGGGTCGCGGACGAGGTGTCGGCGGGGGAGGAGAGCAACGCCTTGGGGTAGCTGGTGAGTTCATGGGAGACGGACGTCTTCGGTACGTCCGTCGCGGTGAGCGTCATCCGGTCGCCGCGCGCGGTGATCTCGCGCCAGCCGGGTCCCGTGGTCAACCCGGCACTGTGGAAGCCGACCCGGACGGTCTCGGCCTTGGGCAGTGGTGTCGTCAGCCGGCACTCCACGCGGAGGGTGTGCAGACCGGCCTGGCCCGGGCGCAGACGTGCCGTGCTGCTGGCGACGGTCAGCGCGGCAGTACGGTCGTCCACGGTGACTTTGCTGCCCTCGGCCGCCTTCGCGCACCGCTCCTTCGCCCACTCGGTCATGCCGAGCCGCTCGAGGTCCGGCTTGGCCTGGGTCGCCGGGATCTCGGCGAGGTCCTCGACGTGGTCCACGCGCAGGGTGCCGGGTGCGGCCACCAGGCCGTCGTACCGGTTGACGGTGAAGTTGCCGAGGGGATGCGCGCTCGCGCTGGTGGAAGGAGCCAGCGCGAGCGCGCAGGCCGCCGTGAGGACGGCGGCTGTGGAGGCGAGCAGACGACGACAGCTCACTTTGCCGCCTCCAGGTCCTTGAGCGCCTTACGGGCCTCACGGGCGCCCAGCGGCGAGAAGCCGGGGTTCAGCTTCAGCGCGGCCTGCAGGGAGGCGAGGGCGTCGTTCGTGTGGCCGGTGGCGCGTTCGATCATGCCGCGGTGGTAGATGAACGAGGCGTTGCGGTATCCGGTGGCCGTGGCCTGCCTGGCGTAGGGCAGGGCCTCGGCGTCCTTGCCGTTGACGTGCAGGGCCCAGGCGAGGGCGTCGGCGGTGTGCACGGTGTGGCGGCGGGCCCATTCGGCGCGGGCGGCGCGCAGGGCGGCGGCCCTGTCGCCGTGGTCGGCTGCGGCGAGGGCGGTGTCGAGGTCGGCGTTGACGCCGTTCGCGCGGGCGAGGGCGATCCAGGCGTCGACCAGGGCGTACTGGTCGCGGGCCTTGGTCTCGTCGCCCTTTGCCGCCCGGTCCTGGTACATCTCGCCGAGTTCGACGAGGGGTTGGGGCAGCGGATAGCGGGCGACGACCTGTTCCATGCCCTTGATCGCGGCCGCCTTGTCGCCGGTCGCCCACTGGGCGCGGGCGCGCCCCTCGAGCGCCGGGAGGTAGTTCTCGTCGGCGGCGAGGGCGCGGGCGTAGTCGGTGAGGGCCGTGCGGTAGTCGCCCTGGTTCCAGGCGAGCAGGCCCAGTTGGGCGGCGACGTAGGAGATGTCGCCGGGGGTGGTGGAGGAGGCCAGGGCCTGTTCCAGGACCCGTCGTGCCGTCTTCACGTCGCCGCGCAGTTCGTGGACGTACGCGTAGCGGGTGAAGACGGGGACGCCCGGGCGGCGGGCGTCGGCGGTGTCGGCGGCCTTCGAGGCGTCGGCGTAGCGGCCGAGTTCGACGAGGGCGTCGATGCGGGAGGAGAGGGCGTTCTGGCTGTAGGGGTTCTCCTTCAGGATCCGGTCCGCGTAGGCCAGGGCGTCCTTGAAGTCGTGGCGGGCCGCCGCGAGGGCCGCCTGTCCGGTGATGGCCTGCTCGTTGCCGGGCCGCACCTGGAGGGAGCGCTTCAGTGCCTTCTCGGCCTGCGGGTAGCGCGAGGGGTCGCCCTTGGTGCGGGCCTGCTCGACGTAGGCGAGGCCGAGGGAGGCCCAGCTGCCGTAGTCCCTTGGCTGGGCGCGGAGTTGGGCCTGCAGGGCGGCGATGCTCGCGTCGATGCTGCCGCTGGAGAGCAGTGCCGGGGAGATGGCGCTGGGGGCCGCCGCGACCGGGGTGCTCGCGGTCTTGTCCCGGATGGCCCCGTAGGCGATCGAACCGGCGGTGAGCGCGACGGCCAACAGCACGGCGGTCCCGCCGAGTTGAACGACCCGCAACCGCCGCCCGGCAGCCGACACCCGCCGCACGGCGGCGACGCGCTCATCAGCGCCTACGACCTCCCCGTCCACGGAGGACTCGGCACCGCTGCCAACGACCGGGAAAGCCGCGCCCCTCTCGGCGCCCGACGCCTCGGCCCCGCTAGCCACCGGGAGGGGGAGCGCGGCTTTCTTCGCAGCCGGTGGCTCCGCATCGGTGCCCTTCGGCGTGTGCGGCTCCGTGTCCGCATCGCGGCCCGGTGTCGTGGCGACCGTCGTGGCGACCGCCTCCGCGTTCCTGTTCGTTTCCGTGCGTGAGGAGTGCGCGTCGGTCTGCGGGGTCGAGGGGCTCTTGGCGTCCCGTTGTTCCTCGACCGCCGGCGCGACGGCGGCGGATTCGGGGGGAGTGGTCGGCGCGGGGCCGTCCTCCCGCTCCGGCTCGGTGTCGTTCGTGCGCGGGGCCATGCCCTCTCCTCAATCGGCTTGCGGTGTACAGAAGTTGTGGGCGGCGCGGCCCGCACCGTGGGGGACGTGGTGTGCGGGCCACGCCAGTCTGTGGAGGGCCGAGGACCGGGCGGGGCCGCTCCGAAGAACCGCCCGGTCCTCCGTCGAAGGGGTCGGGGCCCGCCCCGCCAGGCGCCCCCGGGGGCGCCATGACGTGCGGCTCGCCGACCTCCGCGCGGGACCGGTCTAGTACACCCGGCTCCGCATCCGGCGCCACCACATCAGCCCGGCGCCGATCAGGGCGATGCCGGCCGCGCCGCCGCCCGCGGAGGCGGCGATCAGGGTGGTGTTGTCCATGCCGCCCGCGCTCGCCGGCTGCAGCGCGTCACCGAGCTGGTTCTTGACGTCGTTGCCGCCGCTGACACCCTTCGCGGTGGCACCGCGCGAGCCGGAGGTCGGGTTGGCCAGGTACGGGAAGGAGTGGCCGAAGCCCTTGTCGTTCTTGTCGACCGCGTCGCCCAGGTCGTTCTTGGAACCGACCAGCTCGCCCTCCATCACCTGCAGCGCCTCGTCGATCACGTCGTCTGTGAGCCGACGCCCGTTCGGGAAGCCCGCGTTGTCACCGTCGAGCACACCGAGCCGCTTCGGGTAGGCGGTGGGCTTGATGGAGGTGTTGAGGCGCAGCTCCTCCGCCGGCTTCACGTACGGCGGCTGGTTGAGGCCCTTGACGCCCTTGAGGAACACGTCGACGAGGTCGTTGCGCGGCTCCGACGGCGCCTTGATCTTGTAGATCGCCTCGATGAGCTTCGGCAGCTCCGGGTTGGTCACGTTCTTCAGGAACTGCGCGTCGTACGCGGGCGAGGACGCGTTGAACCGGTCCTTGTCCTTGATCGGGTTGACGACCTCGTTGACCAGCGGGTTGCCCAGGCGTGAGACCTGCTCGTAGTAGCCCTGGGCGTTCCTGCGCTGCACGGTCGACCAGATGCCGACGACCGGCTGCTTCTTCGACTCCGTGATCACGTCGGTCGGAACCTGCAGGGCGATGGAGTTGACGTTGTAGCCCTTGAGGGTGTCCCGTCCGACCTCGGAGAGGTTCCCGCCGTACAGCAGGTCGAAGACGCGCAGGTCCGCGAAGAACGGGTCGTCCGCCTGTCCGGCGAAGGTCTGCGCGCCGTTGGGCAGCTTGTAGATCGCCTGCTCGCGCAGCTTGTTGTAGTCCGGCATCGACGCCTTGCCCACGTCCGACGGCGCCACCGGGACGTCGTCGGCCAGCTTCGACCGGTACACGGCCTTGCCGTGCCTCAGCTTCACCAGCTCGATGTCGTACGTCTGCGTGATGTTGAGGTCGGGGTCGGCCAGGTTGCTGACCACGCCCGTGTTGTACAGGAACGACTTCTTGTTCTTCGTCTGCGTCTTGAACGTGTAGCGCAGCAGCAGATCGTCCTGCGCGTCCCCGTTGTTGTCGATGTGGAGGTCGTACTGGGCGTCGTCGGCGAACTGGTAGAAGTTCGGGCCGCCCGCCGGCTCCTCGAAGGGGATGAAGTTGGCGATGAGCGTCGTCGTGTCCGGCTTGTCCGGGCTGACGAACGCGTACAGGTCCGTGTTGTCGTACTGCGGCTGCCCCGAGATCAGCGGGGCCTCCCGGTGGCTGGAGGCGGATGCCGCCCCCGGTTCCAGCGTTGCCACGCCGGCGGCCGCGAGTCCTCCCGCGGCCAGTGCGCCAGCTATGAGGGTCGCGATGCTCCTGCGTCCCGCGCCGCTCCTGGAGTCAGTTGTCATGCCGTCCGTCCTCAGTCCCAACTTGCCTGACGAACGCTGATTCGGAGCGGTCGGCAGGGTGGATTGGTCGAATCCCAAACGTTCTTACGCGGAACTTGAGATCTTGTTTCAGCGAGCGCGCACCCGCTTTTTCGGTCCGCTGATCCGTAACCCCATCCGGAGGTGCGTTCGTTGCGAATGCCTGGTGTGACAGGACGGGGCCCGTGCGGCCGGGAAGAGAGGGACCGAGTGGAGGCGGACGAGCTTCTGGTACTCGTGGCCGGCGGCGACCAGAAGGCTTTCGAAGCGCTGTACGGACTCGTGTCCGGGCCGGTGTTCGGGCTGGTGCGCCGTGTCGTACGCGATCCCGCGCAGTCGGAGGAGGTGGCGCAGGAGGTGCTGCTCGAACTCTGGCGCTCCGCCGCCCGGTTCGACCCCGGCCGGGGCAGCGCGCTGTCCTGGATCCTCACCCTTGCCCACCGTCGCGCCGTCGACCGGGTGCGCAGCGCCCGCGCGGCCGGCGAACGCGAGCAGCGCGAGGCCCGCCGGGCCCACAGCACCGCGTTCGACCAGGTGACCGAGGAGGTCGAGGCGGGCCTGGAGCGCGAGTTGGTGCGCCGCTGCCTGGACCGCCTCACCGCGCTGCAGCGCCAGTCCGTCACGCTCGCCTACTACGACGGCTACACGTACCGTGAAGTGGCCGAGCGGCTTTCGCTGCCGCTGGGCACCGTCAAGACCCGAATGCGCGATGGACTCACCCAGCTGCGCAAGTGCCTGGGAGGTGTCGCATGAGTCTCCTCGACCGGATGCTGGGCCGCGAGGATCTGCACTCGCTCGCCGCCCCCTACGCGCTCGACGCCTTGGAGCCCGCCGAGCGGGTGCGCTTCGAGCGGCACCTGAAGTCGTGCCCCTCCTGTGCCGCCGAGGTGCGGGCGCTGTCCGAGGACGCGGTCCGCCTCGCCTGGTCCACGGCCGCCCAGCCGCCGCCCGCGATGCGCGACCGGGTGCTGGCCGCCGTACGCGCCACTCCGCAGGACCAGGGGCCGCTGCGGGAGCACACCCCCCAGCTGCCGCCGCACGTCTGGGGCACGCAGCCGCCGCCGGCACGCTCCCGTGCGCCCCGCGAGCGCCGCCCCCTGTTCGCGCCGCTCGCCACGGCGACGGCCGCCGCGGCCCTCGTGGTCGCCTCGCTCTTCGCCGTCCAGGCCAACCGGACGCAGGACCGGCTGGACGCGGAGCGGGCGCAGTCACGTGAGATCGCCCACGTTCTCGCAGCTCCGGACGCCCGCGCGAGTGCCGGCAGGGACGCCCAGGGGCGAAGTCTCGCGGTGGTCGCCTCCGCGTCCGAGGGACAGGCGATCGTCACGCTGAGCGGATACGGCGTCCCGCCCGGCGGACGGGTGCACCAGCTGTGGCTCATGCGCCCCGGCGCGCAACCACGCTCCCTGGGACTCTTCTCGACCGGCGACACGCCCTTGGTCGCGACCGGTCTCAACAAGTCTGCTACATCACTCGCAGTGACCGTCGAGCCCGACGGGGGTTCCCCGCAGCCCACCAGCCAGCCGATTGTCCAACTCGCCCTGAAATCGGTTGGATTCGGAGAGTGACCACCGAGGCGTCGTCAACACCCTTACGGGGAAGGTGAATCCTGTGACCGCGATACACGAGTGCCCGGTTGGGGCGATAGGGTTACCCTGCCCGGGCCGGGTGGACTCGTACGGGTGGGGAGTGACATGGAACAGATAACAGTGCGCAGCAGGGCCAGGGTCCCTGCGATCACCTACGGAAGCAGCGCGAGCAGTTCGCGGCTGGACCGTCATCTCTCGGTGCTGGCGGGTCCCGCCGTGCCGCAGCAGAAGACGGCCGAGGCGACCTCGCTGATGCTCGAGCTGACCGCTCGTGACACCACGCAGACCCGCAGCGACCGGGGTGCGCGGGTCCGCCGCGTCTCGCTGTTCGCGCCGCTGCGCCGGCTCACGCGTTCGCTGTTCGGCGGTCGCTGAGAAACACCGGCGTCCGCCTGGCAAGGGGCCGCGCTCGGGTCGCCGCGCCGTCCGGCACAGCGCTGCGATCTCGTCGTCCGTCATCCCCACGGCATGCAGCGAGCGCCCGGGCTCACACCCGGGCGCGGCCACGTCCCCGATCCGTCACCTCCGGTACGACCCACCCGCTCCGTACCCCGGTCCGACTCCGCCCACGTCGACGGCCGTGGAGGTCAGCGCTCTCCGCGCGCGTACCTCCGCACGGCCAGCGGCAGGAACACGGCGATCAGCGCCGCGCACCACAGCAGTGACCCGGCGATCGGATGCGCCACCGGCCAGGCGGCACCCGACGGCACCGGCGCGTTCCCGAACAGGTCGCGCAGGGCCGTCGTGACCGCGCTGATCGGATTCCACTCGGCGAGGACGCGCAGCCAGCCCGGCAGACCGTCGGTCGGGATGTAGGCGTTGGACAGCAGCGGCAGGACGAAGGTCGAGGCGCCGAGCTGCCCGGCCGCGTCCTCGCTGCGGGTGAGCAGCCCCAGCCAGATCCCCAGGGACGTGCAGGCGAACCGGAAGAGCAGCAGCAGCCCCACCGCGCCCAGGGTCGCGGCCGGTGACCCCTCGATCCGCCAGCCCACCGCGAGCCCGACCAGCAGCAGCGGCACCGTCCCGATCGCCGTGACCACGAGATCGGCCACCGCCTGCCCGAGCGGCACGGCCGCCCGGCTCACCGGCATCGTGCGGAACCGGTCCATCACCCCCCGGTGCGAGTCGGCCGCCGCCTGGAACATCCCCGTCATGATCCCGCCCGCCGCCGTCGCCACCAGCAGCCCGGGGACCAGGAAGGACCGGTACTCGCGCCCGGGCATCGCGAGGGCGCTGCCGAAGACATAGCCGAAGAACAGCAGCATGTTGATCGGCATGACCTGGGTGAGGACGGCGAGGCCCGGGCTGTTGCGGACCCGCCGCAGCTGCCGGCCGACCATCGCCAGGCCGTCGTACGTCAACGCGCTCATGCCGCAAGCTCCTTGTGGTCGGGGGAGTCGTCCGGGCTCTCGTCCGTGAGCCGGAGGAAGACGTCGTCGAGGGTCGGCGGGCGCAGGCTGGCGTCGATCAACGGCACGCCCGCCGCGTCCAGTTCGCGCACCAGGCGCGGGAGGGTGAGGGTCGGGTCGGTGGTGACGGCGCCCACCGCGTTGCGCTCCCGGTCGAACGCCGGCTCGGCGCCGGTGAGCCGGTCCAGGACGGCCGCCGCCCCGGTGAGCGCGTCCTCGTGGCCGACGACGGCTTCCGCGTACGAGCCGATGAGGGCCTTGAGCTGGGCGGGCGACCCGGTGTGCGCGACCCGGCCGCGGGCCACCAGGGCGATGTCGTCGGCGAGTTGGTCCGCCTCCTCCAGGTACTGCGTGGTCAGCAGCACGGTCGTGCCGTCCCGCTTGAGCTCGCGCACGGCGTCCCGGATCCGGTTGCGGCTGGCCGGGTCGAGCCCGGTGGTGGGCTCGTCGAGGAACAGGACGGCGGGCCGGCGGATCAGGCTCGCGGCGAGGTCGAGCCGGCGGCGCATCCCGCCGGAGTAGGTGGCGGCGGTCCGGCCCGCGGCCTCGGTGAGCCCGAAGCGTTCCAGCAGCTCGTCGGCCCGCGCGGCCGCGTCCCGCACCCGGTGCAGCCGGGCGAACAGCCGCAGGTTCTGCCGGCCGGTGAGGTCGCCGTCGACCGACGCGTACTGCCCGGTGACGCCGATGTGCCGGCGTACGGCCGCGGGCTCCCGGACGAGGTCGTGCCCCGCCACCCGGGCCGACCCCGCGTCCGGCCGCAGCAGGGTCGTCAGCAGCCGTACGGCCGTCGTCTTGCCCGCCCCGTTCGGTCCGAGAATCCCGCAGACCGTGCCCTCGGCGACCGCGAGATCCAGCCCCCGCACGGCGCGCACCTCGCCGAAGCGCTTCTCCAGACCTTCACTAAGTACAGCGTACGTAGAAGTCATGTCCCGACCATAGCGCACTACGTACGGTGTACGTAACTACGATGGTGGCCGAGGTGATGATCGATGGCGGGCCGAGCGGCGGTACCCGAAGTGATCTGGGCCCGGCCCGAGCGCACGGGGCGGGGGCCGAGACCGGCGTACACCCGTGCCGACATCGCGGCGGCGGCGGTGAAACTCGCCGACGCGGGCGGGCTGGACGCGGTGTCGATGCGGCATGTCGCGGCCGAGCTGGGCTGCGGGACCATGTCGCTCTACAACTACGTCCCCCGCAAGGAGGACCTGTACGAGCTGATGGTGGACGCGGTCAGCGGAGAGCACGAGCCGTGGGAGCCGAGCGGGGACTGGCGGGCCGACATGACGCGGGTCGCGCACCAGACGCGGACGCTCATGCACCGCCATCCCTGGCTCCCGCGGCTGATGTCACCGGTGTACGGCTTCAGCCCGAACGCCCTGCGGTACCTCGAGCACTGCCTGGCCTGCCTGGATCCGCTCGAGGACATGACGTACGGCATGAAGATGCAGTTGATCGGGCTGCTCAACGGCGTGGTGACGATGTACGTCTCCAGCGAGCTCGCCACGGCCGAGCGCACGAGGAACCTGCCCTGGTCCGAGGAGCAGGAGAACGCGGTACGGATCGCCTATCTGGGGAGTCAGATCGCCGGCGGTGCGTACCCCAGGATGGCGGCGGCGTTCATGGAGGACCCGGGGCCGATCGACCTGGACGCCGTCTTCGACCTGGCGCTGCAGAGGGTCCTCGACGCCTTCGACCCCGCCAGAGGCTAGATCAGCGCGAACTGGCCCTCCGGGCCCTCCTCGTGGTGGTCAAGCACCGAGGCGGGCCGGCGGGCGGCCTCCGGCACCGGCAGCACGCCCGCCGTTGCCAGCTCGCCCGCCGTGATCGTGGCCGGTACCGTCAACTCCCGCTGCTGCGGCCGTAGTTCGGCCAGCAGCGCCAGAACCGTGATCAGCTCCAGCAGTTCCGACGTCCACGCCTGCGGCCAGGTCGCCGGGCGGATCGCCGACAGGGTGCCCGGCTCGGGCTCCGCCGTCCGCGCGCCGAACCACTGCTCCAGCACCCGGACTCCGGCCGCCTCGAAGTCCCAGGCCTCCGGCGGCACGGGGGAGATGCGGCCCTCGTCCAGCAGCAGGGTCTCCTCGTCGCGGTCGTAGTCGAGGGTGAGGGGACGGGAGGGGAGCGGGGCGCGGACGTAGGGGCGGCGGCCGCCGGGGAGTCGGGGCCGCTCCCCGTCCCGCCGCATCAGCCACAGCAGACGGTGGCCCAACTCCACGCCCCGGGACCAGAGTTCGGGATCCTCCGGGAGGGGCACGGTGAGGTCCTGGCGGACCATGGCCATGATCCAGGCCAGAACGTCCGGCGCCCGCACCGCCGTTCCGAGCCGGGTGCCCAGATGCTCCGTCAGGCCCGGCGCCAGGTTGGGTTCGGCACCGCCCGGGCGACGGTAGAGCGGGCGGATGCGACCGGGGCGGAGCAGGGGGAGGTGGGAGGTGGCGAGCAGATGCGGACCGTCGGTCTCCGACGGGGTCTCCACGACGAAGATCTGCTGTTCGTCCGCCACCCGCCACAGTTCCGGTCGGGCGGTGTCGATCAGGCGGTGGTCGGGGATCAGCCACTGCTCGTCGAAGGGCGCGTGCAGGACCCGTACCGGCTCGGGGCAGGGACCGGAGGCGCGGATCAGCTTCTCCGTGCCGCTCGACTGCCCCGGGAGCTGCCCCACCGCCGTGTGCGGTGTGCGGGAGCGCGTCGGCTCGAACAGGGCCTCCCGGTCCGGACCGTCCGCCTTCAGCAGGGCGTCCCAGCGGGCCTTCAGGGATGCCGCATCGGGGCCCGTCGGCCACCCCCGGCCGAGCCGCGGCGGTGCGACGGACCACGGCATGAGGTCCGCCAGCGGCGGAGCGTCGTCGTGCGTCACGCTGGGCATCGTACGACCTTCGGCCGACAGGTACGGGGGGGCCGGCGAGCTCACGTGGCGTCCAGAGTCACCGTGAAGGAGAAGCGGTCCCCGCGGTAGTGGATGACCGCCACGTCCAGGACCCGTCCCGCAGTGTCGTAGGTCACCCCCGTGTAGTGCAGGATCGGGCTGAGCAGCGGGACTTGGAGCAGCCGCGCCGTCTCCGGGTCGGCCAGGCGGGCCTCCACGGTGTCCGTGATGCGGCTGATGTCCGCGCCCACGACATCCCGCAGCACCTTGGTCATGGGCCGGCGCACCAGGTCCGAGGGGTCGATCCGCGAGGCCATGTCCGGACGCACGTAGTTGCGGGCGTGGTTGGTCGGCTCGCCGGTCTTCTCGTCGCCGCGCAGCCGGTGGTACGTGGCCACCTCGTCGATCTCCGGGAAGAACTCGGCGAGTTCGGGCGGCACGGAGGCGCTGCCGTGGTCCAGCAGCTCGGTCGTCATGCCGGACTGCTGGGCGACGATCGCGTCCACCGAGCCGAGCAGCCGCACCGGAGCGGCGCGGCGGGCGCCGGGCTCGATGAAGGTGCCGCGGCGCCGGTGCCGGGTGATCAGGCCCTCGTCCTCCAGCTCCTTCAGCGCCTGCCGCATGGTCAGCACGCTGACCCCGTAGTGCCCCGCCAACTGCTCCTCGGTGGGCAGCCGCAGGGGGTCCTGGGGCGAGCGGCCGAGTATCGAGGCGCGCAGGGACTGCGAGACCTGGTACCAGAGCGGCAGCTTGCGGTTCAGGACGATCGAGTCCGGGGCGAAGGAGGTCACGGGCTATCCGTACCGGTCGTGGGCGATCAGTGCAACGGCCGGAAGTGGCGCTGGAGGCCCCGCCACACGTCGTCGTAGTGGGGCTGCAGATGGTCCGCCTGGGCCGCGTGCGCGGTGAGCAGGACGGGCCAGCGCGTCTCGAACATGAACGCCAGTCCGTCGTCGATCTTCTGCGGCCTCAGCTCCGCCGCGCTCGCCCGGTCGAACGTCTCCCGGTCCGGGCCGTGCGCCGACATCATGTTGTGCAGCGAGCCGCCGCCCGGCACGAAGCCCTCGGCCTTCGCGTCGTAGGCGCCCTCGACGAGTCCCATGTACTCGCTCATCACGTTCCGGTGGAAGTACGGCGGCCGGAAGGTGTCCTCGCCCACCAGCCAACGCGGCGCGAAGACCACGAAGTCGACGCCGGCCAGTCCGGGTGTGTCCGAGGGGGACGTCAGCACCGTGAAGATCGACGGGTCGGGATGGTCGTAGGAGATGCTGCCGATGACGTTGAAGCGGCGCAGGTCGTAGACGTACGGGACGTGGTTGCCGTGCCAGGCGACCACGTCGAGCGGGGAGTGGTCGTAGGTGGCGGTCCAGAGGTTGCCGCAGAACTTGTTGACCACCTCCACCGGGCCCTCGACGTCCTCGTAGGCGGCGACGGGCGCGCGGAAGTCGCGGGCGTTGGCGAGACCGTTGGCGCCGATCGGGCCGAGGTCGGGGAGGCGGAAGGGAGCGCCGTAGTTCTCGCACACATATCCGCGGGCTGAAGCGTCCAGCAGCTCCACCCGGAAGCGCACCCCACGGGGGATCAGCGCCATATGGCCCGGCTCCGCGTGCAGCAGCCCGAACTCCGTGCGCAGCAGCAGCCCGCCGCGCTCCGGGACGATCAGCAGCTCGCCGTCGGCGTCGCTGAAGACGCGGTCCATGGAGGCGGTGGCGTGGTAGAGGTGCACGGCCATGCCGGTGCGCTGGGTGACGTCGCCGTTGCCGCCGAGGGTCCACAGGCCGGCCAGGAAGTCGGTGCCCTCCACGGGCTCCGGCAGGGGGTTCCAGCGCAGGCGGTTGGGATCCGGCACCGACTCCGTGAAGGGAGCCGTGCGGATCCAGCCGTTGTGCGTCTCCGTGAACGCCGGGTGGGCGGCCGAAGGGCGGATGCGGTAGAGCCAGGAGCGGCGGTTGTGGGCGCGCGGCTCGGTGAACGCCGTGCCGCTGAGCTGCTCCGCGTAGAGCCCGAGGGGGGCGCGCTGCGGGGCGTTGCGGCCCTCGGGCAGGGCGCCGGGTACCGCCTCCGAGCTGTGCTCGTTGCCGAAACCGGAGAGGTAGCTCAGCCCCTCCGCCGTCTTGCGCGCGTCCCCGCTCATGGCCGCTCCCTTGCGACTCGATTCCTATACATCACCATAGGATTGCGTCCTGGCGGGCGCAAGGGGGACCCCGGCCCACCCCGGCCCTCCTCATCAGGGAGGAAGCCAGAACAAGACTCCAGGGGGATTCGCCTGTCGTACCGGTGTTCTACGCTCCCGGGCATGTCGTGGACGCGGGGACTCCTTGCCGTGCTCGCGGCCTGTGTCCTGCTGCTGGCCGGATCCGCGGGCTGCGGTTCAAGCGACGCGCACGAGAGGACGGACGGGAAGGGCGAGACGTCGACGTCCCCGGTGGGCAAGCTCCTCGACGACACCGACCCGCAGGGCAGGCGGCTGCGCCAGGTGGACAAGAAGGGCGCTCCCGACGTCGGCATCGAGGTGCTGCCGGACGCCCACGACACCTGGGACGTACGGCTGACCGTCCACCACTTCCGCTTCTCGCCCGGCGGCACGAAGGCGAAACCCGTGGCCGGACGCGGCTTCGCCTCGCTGTTCGTCGACGACCGGCCCGTCACCCGGCTGCGCGGCACCGCCTACCGCCTCCCGGCCCGCCTGGTCACCCGCGGCACCCACCACGTCACCGCCCGGCTGTACGCCGACGACGGCACCGTGTGGGCCGTCAAGGGCAAGCCGGTGCAGAGCACGGCCGACATCACGGTGTCGGGGCCGGACACCACGCCGGGCGGGACGCCGGGCGCCTCGGGCACTCCCGGCGGGACCCCGAGGGCTCCCTCCGTGTCGGGCGGGACATCGGCCGCCTCCGCCCCTGCCGGCGCCACCGCGGACCCGGCCGCCGTGAGCGCATCCGGCATCGATCTCCGTACCGAGGGGCGAGGTTCACCGGACCGCGTCGGAAAGGCATCATGAAACCCGTGCCCCACGCGACATCGCTACGCCGTGCGCCCGTGCAGCGGCGCAGTGCCGAACGGCTCACCAGGATCCTCGACGCCTGCGCCGACCTCCTCGACGAGGTCGGCTACGACGATCTGAGCACCCGTGCCGTGGCACTGCGCGCGGGCGTCCCCATCGGCTCGGTCTACCGCTTCTTCGGCAACAAGCGGCAGATGGCCGACGCCCTCGCCCAGCGCAACCTCGAGCGCTTCACCGAACGCGTCACCGAGCGGCTGAAGAAGTCCACCGAGGGTGGCTGGCGCACCGCCATGGACGCCGTGCTCGACGAGTACCTGGCCATGAAGCGCACCGCCCCCGGCTTCTCCCTCGTCGACTTCGGCAACCAGATCCCGGTGGGCTCCCGTCACGCCGAACCCAACCACCGGGTAGCCGACCGCCTCACCGATCTGCTCTCCGGCTATCTGGAGCGCGAACCGGACGACGATCTGCGCCGCACGTTCCTGATCGCCGTGGAGACCGCGGACACCCTGGTCCACCTGGCCTTCCGGGTGGCCCCGGACGGCGACGAGAAGATCATCGAGGAGGCCCGCGAGATGCTGCGGGCGTATCTGGCGCGGGTTCTGGACTAGCCGGGGCGGCGGATTCGCGACCTCGTCACCGAAGAGGACTCCCCTCCGTCCATACCGGTCGGTATGCTCCCCTGGAACTGGCACCGCTGCCCCGGGAGGACCCGTGTCCCGCACCGCCCTGCGAATCTGTCCCCTGTGCGAGGCCACCTGTGGGCTGACGCTGACCATCGAGGGAACCAGGGTCACCGGCGCCCGCGGTGACCGGGACGACGTCTTCAGCAAGGGGTTCATCTGTCCCAAGGGCGCCTTGTTCGGCGCCGTCGACGGCGACCCGGACCGGCTGCGCGCACCGCTGGTGCGCAAGGACGGGGAGCTGCGCGAGGCCACCTGGGAGGAGGCCTTCGACGCCGTCGCCGCGGGCATCCGTCCCGTCGTCGAGCGGTACGGGCCGAACTCCGTCGGGGTCGTCCTCGGCAACCCCAACGTGCACACCATGGCCGGCGCCCTCTATCCGCCGGTCCTGCTCGCCGGACTCGGCACACGCAGCGTCTTCACCGCGTCCACCGTCGACCAGATGCCCAAGCACGTCTCCAGCGGACTGCTCTTCGGCTACGCGAACGCGATCCCCGTGCCGGACCTCGACCACACCGACCATCTGCTGCTGATCGGCGCCAACCCGCTGGAGTCCAACGGCAGTCTGTGCACCGCTCCCGACTTCCCCGGCAAGCTCAAGGCCCTCAAGGCCCGCGGCGGCACCCTCACCGTCATCGACCCCCGCCGCACCCGCACCGCGAAACTCGCCGACCGCCACATCGCGATCCGCCCCGGCACCGACGCCCTGCTCCTCGCGGCGATGGCAGCCGTCCTGTTCGAGGAAGGGCTCGTGGAACTCGGCGAGTTGGCACCGCACGTGGAAGGTGTCGAGGAAGTGCGGGCGGCCGTACGGGACTTCACCCCCGACGCCGTCGCCGACGCCTGCGACGTCGACGCCGGCACAGTCCGTGCCCTCGCCCGCGAACTCGCCACCGCCCCGACCGCCGCCGTGTACGGACGCATCGGCAGCTGCACCGTCCCGTACGGCACCCTCGGCAGCTGGCTCGTCGACGTGCTCAACGTCCTCACCGGCAACCTCGACCGGCCCGGCGGTGCGCTCTTCCCGCAGGCGGCCACGGACAGGACCCCTCGCCCTGCCGGACCCGGCCACGGGTTCGCCCTCGGCCGCTGGCACTCTCGGGTGAGCAGGCACCCCGAGGCGAAAGGGGAGTTGCCGCTCTCGGCGCTCGCCGAGGAGATCGACACGGCGACCGCGGAGGGCGAGCCGATCCGCGCCCTGATCGCCGTCGCCACCAACCCCGTGCTCTCCGCGCCCGACGGCGACCGGCTCGACAAGGCCCTGGACTCCCTCGACTTCATGGTCAGCGTCGACCCCTACCTCAACGAGACCTCGCGCCACGCCGACGTCGTCCTGCCGCCGCCCCCGCCCTCCCAGAGCCCGCACCACGACTTCGCCTTCAACACCCTCGCCGTGCGCAACCAGGTCCGCTACAGCCGCCCCGCCGTCCCGCTGGAGCCCGGCCGCATGGCGGAGACCGAGATCCTCGCCCGGCTGATCCTGGCCGCGACCGGCATGCACGGCGCCGACCCCTCCGCCGTGGACGACCTGGTCATCGGCCAGACCCTCGGCAAGGCCGTCAAGGAGCCCCACTCGCCCGTGCACGGCCGCGACACCAAGGAACTCGCCGCACAGCTCACCGGCGTCAGCGGCCCGGAGCGGCGGCTCGACATGATGCTGCGCCTCGGCCCCTACGGCGACGGCTTCGGCGTACGACCGGACGGGCTGTCCCTGGAACGCCTGCTCGCGCATCCGCACGGCATCGACCTCGGCCCCCTGCGCCCCCGCCTTCCGCAGCCGCTGAAGACCACGAGCGGCAAGGTCGAGCTGCTGCCGCAGCCGATCGCCGACGATCTGCCGCGTCTGCGGCGGGCGTTGCGGGAGCGCCCCGACGGGCTCGTGCTGGTCGGGCGCCGGCATCTGCGGTCCAACAACAGCTGGATGCACAACGTCCCCGCCCTCACCGGCGGTTCCAACCGCTGCACGCTCCAGATCCACCCCGAGGACGCGGAGCGGCTCGGCGTGCGGGACGGGGACGCCGTACGCGTGAAGGGGGCCGGGGGAGAGGTGACGGCTCCCGCCGAGGTCACCGACGGGGTGCGCCGGGGTGTGGTGAGCCTGCCGCACGGCTGGGGCCACGACCGACCCGGCACCCGGCAGCGCCACGCCGCCACCGAGCCCGGCGTCAACGTCAATCAGCTGCTCGACGGCAGCCTCCTCGACCCGCTGTCGGGGAACGCGGTCCTCAAC
This sequence comes from Streptomyces sp. NPDC006476, assembly GCF_040612015.1. Taxonomy (NCBI): domain Bacteria; kingdom Bacillati; phylum Actinomycetota; class Actinomycetes; order Kitasatosporales; family Streptomycetaceae; genus Streptomyces; species Streptomyces sp. NPDC006476. The sequence goes on from NZ_JBEXPK010000026.1 coordinate 116,205, forward strand.
GGGGTGCCCATCGAGATCACAGCATCGCTGTGACCTGCAGTTTTGCGCTTATTGCTCAAGCGTCAACATCTTGTTAACGCCGTTTGAACGGACCTAACGTTCCTCGCACCGCCTGCCCCGGTGGACTGTTCAAGGGCGAACGTTAGGTATCCACTCATGCTGACCATCCTCGGCTTCGCCATGATCGCGACCTTCCTGGTCCTGATCATGCTGAAGAAGATGTCGCCGATCGCGGCACTCGTGCTCATACCCGCGCTGTTCTGCGTGTTCGTGGGCAAGGGCGCCAAGCTCGGCGACTACGTCATCGACGGCGTCACCAGCCTCGCGCCCACCGCGGCGATGCTCATGTTCGCGATCGTCTACTTCGGTGTGATGATCGACGTCGGCCTCTTCGACCCGATCGTCCGGGGGATCCTGAGGTTCTGCAAGGCCGACCCGCTCCGGATCGTCGTGGGCACCGCGCTCCTCGCCGCGATCGTCTCGCTCGACGGCGACGGCTCCACCACCTTCATGATCACCGTCTCGGCGATGTACCCGCTCTACAAGCGCCTGAAGATGAGCCTCGTCGTGATGACCGGTGTGGCCGCCATGGCCAACGGGGTGATGAACACGCTCCCCTGGGGCGGTCCGACGGCCCGCGCGGCGACCGCGCTGAAGCTCGACGCCAGCGACATCTTCGTGCCGATGATCCCGGCACTCGCCGTGGGCCTGCTCTTCGTCATCGCCCTCGCGTACGTCCTCGGCCGCCGTGAGCGTAAGCGGCTCGGCGTGCTGACGCTGGACGAGGCGCTCGTGGAGGAGCCCGCCGAGCAGGAGACGGTGCTGGTCGGCGCGGGCACCGGCAAGAGCCCCAAGAGCAGCGGTGGTTCGGGCACCGGCGCGGACCTTCCTCAGCAGCCCGATGACGACGGCCTCCAGGGCCTCGACCCCGACCGGCCCACCCTGCGGCCCAAGCTGTACTGGTTCAACGCGCTGCTCACGGTCACCCTGCTCACCGCCATGATCATGGAGTGGCTGCCGATCCCGGTGCTGTTCCTGCTCGGCGCCGCGCTCGCGCTCACCGTCAACTTCCCGCACATGCCCGACCAGAAGGCCCGCCTCGGCGCCCACGCCGAGAACGTCCTCAACGTCTCCGGCATGGTCTTCGCCGCCGCCGTCTTCACCGGCGTCCTGCAGGGCACCGGCATGGTCGACCACATGGCGAAGTGGCTGGTGGACAACATCCCCGACGGCATGGGCCCGCACATGGCCTTCGTCACCGGCGTGCTGAGCATCCCGCTCACGTACTTCATGTCGAACGACGGCTTCTACTTCGGCATCCTCCCCGTCCTCGCCGAGGCCGGCCAGGCCCACGGCGTCTCCTCCCTGGAGATCGCCCGCGCCTCCCTCGTCGGCCAGCCCCTGCACATGTCCAGCCCGCTCGTGCCCGCGGTCTACGTCCTGGTCGGCATGGCCAAGGTGGAGTTCGGCGACCACACCAGGTTCGTGGTCAAGTGGGCCGCGCTCACATCACTGGTCGTGCTCGGGGCAGGGATCCTCTTCGGCATCATCTGACCGCACCACGGAGGTTCGTCCCATGAGGCCCGGTGGAAACCGCGGCTGGCTGCTCCGCCTCGTCATCGCCTTCTCCTTCGCACAGGGGGCGGTGTCGATGGCCCGGCCCGCCGTCTCCTACCGGGCCCTGGCGCTGGGCGCCGACGAGCGGGCCGTCGGCGTCATCGCGGGCGTCTACGCCCTGCTCCCCCTCTTCGCCGCCGTACCGCTGGGCCGGCGCACCGACCACGGCCGCTGCGCGCCCCTGCTGCCCGTCGGTGTCGTCCTCATCGCCGGCGGCTGCGTACTGAGCGGACTCGCGGGCTCCCTGTGGGCGATGGCGGTCTGGAGCGGCGTGATGGGCCTCGGCCACCTCTGCTTCGTGATCGGCGCCCAGTCCCTGGTCGCCCGCCAGTCCGCGCCGCACGAACAGGACCGCAACTTCGGCCACTTCACCATCGGCGCCTCCCTCGGCCAGCTCGTCGGCCCGATCGCCGCGGGCGCGCTGATCGGCGGGCCCGACATGGCGGGCACGAGCGCACTCGCCCTGGTGGTGGCGGGCGCGGGCGCGGCCGTCGCGTTCACCTCGCTGTGGCGCGTCGAGGACCGTACGGCCCTCAAGTCCCGTCCCCCACAAGGCGATCGCGTCCCCGTCGGCGGCATCCTGCGCGCCCGGGGGGTCCCGGCGGGCATGCTCATCAGCCTCTCGGTGCTGTCCGCCACGGACATCCTCACCGCGTATCTCCCGGTCGTCGGCCAGCACCGGGGCATCGCGCCGTCGGTGATCGGCGTGCTGCTCAGTCTGCGCGCCGGGGCGACCATCGCCTGCCGGCTCGTCCTGACCCCGCTGCTCCGGCTGCTCGGCCGCCCCCTGCTGCTGACGGTGACCTGTCTGCTCGCCGCCCTGCTGTGCGCGGGCGTCGCCCTGCCGGTGCCGGTGTGGGGGCTCGGTCTGATGCTGGCCGCGCTCGGCTTCTGCCTCGGCGTCGGACAGCCGCTGTCCATGACGACGGTCGTGCAGGCCGCCCCCGACGGCGCCCGTTCCACCGCCCTCGCGCTGCGGCTGACCGGCAACCGCCTCGGCCAGGTGGCCGCGCCGGCCGCGGCGGGGCTGGTGGCGGGGGTCGCCGGTGTGGCGGCGCCGTTCGTGATGCTGGGCGGGCTGTTGCTGCTGTCGGCGGGGGTGGCGGTGCGGTCGTCGTCGGCTCCGGACGGCGGTCCGGGGGCCGGAGTCGTCCGCAGGGAGGGCCGGGCCGGCACTCCATTGCGCCGGTCGAGCGATATCTGACGGCGCGTCGGGCAGGGCTCCCGTCGGTCCTGGAGCGGATGTGAAAGAGAGTCAGGTGAAAGAGCGATTTGTGTGAAAATCGTCTGACTCGGAGGAACATCCATGCCCACCTTGATGCCCCCGTCCGCCGTCGGTGCCCGTCTCGGCGCCGCGGCCCTCACCGTCCTCACCGCGGCAGGGGCCTCCTTGGCCGCGGCATCGGCCGCCGTGGCCGCCCCCGGAGACGGAGCCGACATCAGGATCCACGATGAGCGGATGCCCTACGGTGTCTCGAAGGACGATCCCGTCGTCTGCAGGTTCTACCTCGACGCGGAGAACTTCGGCGACCTGACGACCGTCAACTACACCATCAAGGCGCAGCCCCCGCTGCCCACGGCGGCCACCGTGAGCGGCTCCATCTCCCTCGCCGGCGGTGCCGGCCACACCGACACGCTGGGCCTGGCCGACGGCAGGTACACGCTGCAGTGGACCATCCCGCCGGTCGCCGGCGCCCCCACCGCCGTCCCCACCGTCGCCCCCAAGGAGAAGGTCTTCGTCGTCGACTGCAACGGCCGGCGCGACCACGACCGGGCCCAGGACCCGGGCCGGACCATCGAGGACCACGGCCGTGAGGCGGCGGGTCCCGGCGCCGGTTCCTGGGGCGGCTCCGGGGGCGGCCACGAGGGAGGCTCCTGGGGCGGTCACGAGGGAGGCTCCGGGGGCGGTCACGAGGACGGCGGGCCGAAGGGCGGCGTGCACGCCGGCGGCGGTGGCCTCGTCGACACCGTGCAGGCGTACACCCCGCTGAGCGCGGCCGCGGCCGTCGGGCTGGTCGCCATCAGTGCGGGCGTGTACATCCGGATCCTCCGCCGCCGCTCGCATGGTGCCGCGTAGGCGCAGACGCAGGCCCTGGTACCGGACCCGCGCCTACCGCCTCACCAGGACGGCCGCGATCGTGGCCGTCCTGGTGACGGTCGTCCGGTGCGGGGGCGACCACGAGCCGCATGCGTCCGCCAGGGCCGGGGCATCCGTGGAAGCCCCCGCCGACCCGGCCCCGGGGGCCGCCGCAGGCTCCGCCGCCACCGAGGGGAAGGCCTCGGCCGAACCGGCCGTCCCGCCCAAGCCCGTGCCCCGGTCACCGGCGACCGCACTGCGCGTACCGTCCCTGGGGATCGACGCGCCGGTCATCGGGCTGAGCCTCGGTCCCGACCGGCAGCTCAAGACCCCGCCGCTCGACAAGCCCAAGCTCGTCGGCTGGTACCAGGACGGGCCCTCGCCGGGCGAGAACGGCACCGCCATCGCGGTCGGCCACCGCGACACCAATACCGGCCCCGCCGTCTTCGCCGCCCTCGCGCAGGTCCCGCGCGGCGGCCGCATCGAGGCCCGGCGCGCGGACGGCCGTACCGCCGTCTACACCGTGGACCGGGTACGGGTCTTCGACAAGGCCCACTTCCCCGACAAGGAGGTGTACGGCCCCAGCCGGCGCCCCGAACTCCGGGTTCTGACCTGCGGTGGCCTCTACACCCGCAGGACGGGCTACACCAGCAACGTCGTCGTCTTCGCGCACCTCACACAGACCCTCGACGCCCCGGCCGGACGCTGAACCTGATCGTCCGCTTTCTCACGGACCGAACCGAACCGCTCTGACTCTTCCCCCGGCCGCACACATTCCGTTAATTTCCGTGACCCACAGACCTCGTACGACCCGCACGAGGCCATCGGACGGCGGAGCACCAGCGCCTGCAGCCCTCGGGGGCACCGGACATGACACGCGCCATCTCTCTGTACGACGTGACCAAGACCTACACGCGGGGCGTCCGCGTGGTGGACCGGCTGTCGCTGGACATCCGGCCCGGCGAGTTCCTGGTCCTGCTGGGGCCCTCCGGCTGCGGGAAGTCCACGGTGCTCAGGATGATCGCCGGACTGGAGGAGATCACCGAGGGCAGGCTGCTGCTCGACGGCGAGGAGGCGGGCGAACTCCTGCCGTCCGAGCGGAACATGGCGATGGTGTTCCAGAACTTCGCCCTCTATCCGAACATGACCGGCCGCGGCAACATCGGCTTCCCGCTGCGGGTGGAGAACCCCGGCGAGGACCCGCGCCCCAGGGTCGACGCCACCGCCCGCATGCTCGGCATCGAGGACCTCCTGGACCGCTTCCCCAGCCAGCTCTCCGGCGGCGAGCGCCAGCGTGTCGCCATGGGCCGGGCCATCGCCCGCCACCCCTCCGCCTTCCTGATGGACGAGCCGCTGTCCAACCTCGACGCCAAGCTCCGCAACCATCTGCGCGCCGAGATCGCCGCGCTCACCCGGGAGCTGGGCGTCACCACGGTGTACGTCACCCACGACCAGTCCGAGGCCATGTCGCTCGGCGACCGGGTCGCCGTACTGCGCGGCGGCGTCCTGCAGCAGGTGGGCAGCCCGCGCACGGTCTACGCCCTGCCCCGCAACATCTTCGTCGCCGCCTTCATCGGCACCCCCCGCATCAATCTGCTGCGGGGCCTGGTGCGGGCCCCGCTGGACGGCGCGATGACCATCAGCCTGGGCAAACAGTTCCTGCGGCTGCCCGAACCGCTGTCCCTGGACCACCAGTTGCTCCGGGTCCAGCAGGGCCGGGAGGTGATCGTCGGGCTGCGTTCGGAGGCCGTCCGTATCGCCAAGCACAGCTCCGCCCGGCCGGGGGAGGTGCCGCTGACCGGGCTGGTCGAGCATGTGGAGTTCCAGGGGCACGAGGTGCTGGTGCACTTCAACACCGGTTCCCAGCCCGCCGTCGTACCGGATCTGGAGGCCCCGCGCCCCGGGAGGCAGGTCCGGCGGAGACGCGGGGGGACGAGCGTCCTGGGCCGGTTGAAGGACCGGGCGGAGGCACTGCGCGCCGGGCCCGTGGTGGTGCTCGACGGCGAGTCGCGGGACGCGGAGCCGGTCCCGGCCCCGGCCCCGGCCGAGCCGCGTCTCCCCGGTGATCTGGTGGTCCGCACGACGCCCGACATCGATCTGCGCCGGGGACTCCAGGTGCCGCTGTTGGTCGACATCGCCCACCTGTTCGTCTTCGACCAGCATGGTGAGCGGATCTGCCCGGCTCCGGCGAGGTTGCCCGAGCTCGACGGCTGACGGTGCTCACGGACGGCGGTGTCTGGCGTTTCAAAACTACCGTCGCTAGTTTATGTGGCTGTCGGTAGGTTGGGACGCGAACCGCGGCGCTGCCCTGAGGAGCACCATGAAGGCACATGACGGCATGTACATCGACGGGGAGTGGCGTTCCGCCGCGGGCCGGGACGTGATCGACGTCGTGAACCCGGTGGACGAGCAGGTCATCGGGCATGTCCCCGCGGGGACGGCCGAGGACGTGGACGCGGCGGTACGGGCCGCCCGCGCCGCCTTCCCGGGCTGGGCCGCCACCCCGCCCGCCGAGCGGGGCGCGCGGCTGGCCGCCCTGCGGGACGTCCTCGTCGCCCGCAAGGACGAGATCGCCGAGACGGTCACCGCCGAACTCGGCTCGCCGCCGCAGTTCTCGCAGAACGTCCACGCCGCCGTGCCGATCGCCGTGGCGGGCTCGTACGCCGAACTGGCGACGACGTACGCCTTCGAGGAGAAGCACGGGAACTCCACGGTCTACCTGGAGCCGGTCGGCGTGGTCGGCGCGATCACGCCCTGGAACTACCCGCTCCACCAGATCGTCGCCAAGGTCGCCCCGGCGCTCGCGGCGGGCTGCACCGTCGTGCTGAAGCCCGCCGAGGACACCCCGCTGGTTGCCCAGCTCTTCGCCGAGGCGGTCCACGAGGCGGGTGTGCCGGCCGGTGTCTTCAACCTGGTCACCGGGCTCGGACCGGTTGCCGGGCAGGCCCTCGCCGAGCACCCGGATGTCGACCTGGTCTCCTTCACCGGGTCGACGGCCGTGGGCCGGCGGATCGGCGCGACGGCGGGCGCTGCCGTGAAGCGGGTCGCCCTGGAGCTGGGCGGCAAGTCCGCCAACGTCATCCTGCCGAGCGCCGACCTGGCCAAGGCGGTCAACGTCGGCGTCGCCAACGTCATGTCCAACTCCGGCCAGACGTGCAGCGCCTGGACCCGGATGCTGGTGCACCGCGACCAGTACGAGGAGGCGGTCGAGCTGGCCGCCACCGCCGCCGCGAAGTACGGCTCCCGCATCGGCCCCGTGGTGAACGCCAAACAGCGGGCACGGGTGCTCGGCTACATCGAGAAGGGTGTCGCGGAGGGAGCGCGGCTGGTCGCCGGCGGACCCGAATCTCCGCGCGAGCAGGGCTACTTCGTCTCCCCGACCGTCCTCGCGGACGTCACGCCCGAGATGACCGTCGCCCAGGAGGAGATCTTCGGCCCGGTTCTGTCCGTCCTGCGCTACGAGGACGAGGAGGACGCCCTGCGCATCGCCAACGGCACGGTGTACGGCCTCGCGGGTGCCGTGTGGGCCGGCGACGAGGCGGAGGCGGTCGCCTTCGCCCGCCGGATGGACACCGGGCAGGTCGACATCAACGGCGGCCGCTTCAACCCCCTGGCCCCCTTCGGCGGTTACAAGCAGTCCGGCGTCGGCCGCGAGCTCGGCACGCACGGTCTCGCCGAGTACCTCCAGACCAAGTCCCTGCAGTTCTGAGGAGCGTTTCCGTGGTTCGCGCAGCCGTACTGCCCGCAGTGGGCGCCCCGTTGGAGATCACGGACATCGAGCTTCCCGACCCGGGCCCCGGCCAGGTCCGGGTGCGGCTCGCCGCGGCCGGGGTGTGCCACTCCGACCTGTCCCTGACCAACGGCACCATGCGGGTGCCGGTGCCCGCCGTGCTCGGCCACGAGGGGGCCGGCACGGTCGTCGCCGTCGGGGAGGGCGTCACGCATGTCGCCCCGGGCGCCGAGGTCGTCCTCAACTGGGCCCCGTCCTGCGGCAGTTGCCACGCCTGCTCGCTGGGCGAGGTCTGGCTGTGCGCCAACGCCCTGAACGGCGCGGCGGACGTGTACGCCCGCACCGCCGACGGCACCGAGCTGCATCCCGGGCTCAACGTGGCCGCGTTCGCCGAGGAGACCGTCGTCTCGTCGGGTTGTGTCCTGCCCCTCCCCGACGGCGTCCCCCTCACCGACGCGGCCCTGCTGGGCTGCGCGGTCCTCACCGGCTACGGCGCCGTCCACCACGCGGCGAAGGTCCAGCCCGGCGAGACGGTCGCGGTGTACGGCGTCGGTGGAGTGGGCCTGGCGGCCCTGCAAGGGGCCCGTATCGCGGGAGCCTCCCGCATCGTCGCGGTCGACGTCTCCCCGGAGAAGGAGGAACTGGCGCGCGCGGCCGGTGCCACCGACTACGTGCTCGCGTCCGACAACACGGCCCGCGAGATCCGGGGGCTGACCGGCAAGCAGGGCGTCGACGCGGCGATCGAGTGCGTAGGCCGGGCGGCGACCATCCGCACCGCCTGGGACTCCACCCGCCGAGGCGGCCGTACTACGGTCGTCGGCATCGGCGGCAAGGACCAGCAGGTCACCTTCAACGCGCTGGAGATCTTCCACTGGGGCCGCACCCTCTCGGGCTGCGTCTACGGCAACACGGACCCGGCGAAGGACCTCCCGGTCCTGGCCGACCACGTCCGCTCCGGCCGCCTCGACCTGGGCGCGCTGGTCACCGAACGGATCGCCCTGGACGGCATCCCGGCCGCCTTCGAGAACATGCTCGCGGGGAAGGGCGGCCGGGCCCTCGTGGTCTTCTGACCGGTAGGCCGCTGCCTCGGCTCACGGCACCTCCTCGCGCTGCGGCTCGGCCACGACGATGCTCGCCGCGACCGGGACACCGCGACGTCGGCCAGGCACAGGGCCCCGCCCGGGAGGGTCAGCAACATGCTGGCGGGGAAGGGCGGTCGGGCGGTCGTGGTCTTCTGAGCGGTGCGGGGGCCCGGTTCACGGCACTTGCTCGTGCTGCGGCTCGGGTAGGTCGGTGTGGGCCGCCGCCCGGGGCCGCGACCGGGACACCGCGACGCCGGCCAGGCACAGCGCCCCGCCCGCGAGGGTCAGCAGCCCCGGCACCTCGCCGAGCGCCAGCCAGGACATCAGTACGACCAGGGCGGGGACGGCGTACGTCGTCGCGCCCATGCGGCTGGCGGTCGTACGGGCGAGGGCGTACGCCCAGGTCGTGAACGCCAGCGCCAGCGGGAACACGCCCAGGTACACCATGTTGAGCGTCGCCGACACGGGTGCGCGGGCCGCCTCGTGGGCCAGCTGCCCGGCGAACGGCAGGCACAGCACCGCGCCGACCAGACAGCCGAAGGTCGTCACCTGGAGGGCGCCGGCCTGTCCCAGCGCCGGCTTCTGGGCGACGACTCCGGCCGCGTACGAGATCGCGGCGAGCAGACACAGGACGACGCCGAGCACCGAGGAACCGCCCTCGCCTGACATCGACAGTCCGACGGCGACGGCCCCGGCGAACGACACCGCCATGCCCGCCAGCAGACGGGGCGGCATGGGGTCGCCGAGGATCTTCGCGCCGAGCAGGGCGATGAGGATGGGGCCGATGTTCACGACCAGGGCCGCGGTGCCGGCGTCGACCTGCTGCTCGCCCCAGTTCAGGACGACGCTGTAGAAGCCGAACCAGAGGACGCCGGATATCAGGATGCCGCGCCAGGCCGAGCGCGGCGGGAGTCCTGCCCTCCGTATGACCAGGATGACGCCGAGGACGACGGAGCCGGACAGCAACCGTCCCAACGCGAGGGCGCCGGGGGAGTAGGCGGTTCCGGCACTCCGGATCGACACGAAGGCGGAGGCCCAGAGCACGACGGTCACAGCAGCCGCGGCCGCCGCGTGGATGCCGGCGCGGTTCGTCGTCGGACTGGCGTTCATCATGCTCCTGAGGTTAGGCACGGCGAGGAGTGACGGCTGGCGGATATCGGACGGTGGGGTGGGGGAGGGCGGCTGGGGTGTCGTGCCGGGTGCGGGCTGGTTGTGGCCGGTCGCGCAGTTCCCCGTGCCCCTGAAGGAACGGCTGCATCTCTAGGGGCGCGGGGAACTGCGCGACCGGCCCCCACTCACCCGCACTCGGCACACAACCGACCCGCCTTCCCCCCGGCCGTCCTCACCGCAACGCCCCCGGTTCGATCCCCAACAGCTCCCACAGGGCCCGCTCACCGACATCCGTCACCTTCACAGCCCGCTCGGTGCCGATCCGCACGCACCACCCCACCGAGAACGCATGCCGGCACAGCGCCGCCCCGGCCAGACCGGCCAGGTGCGGTCGGCGTTCCGTCCAGTCCAGGCAGGCGCGGGCCAATGGGCGTCGGCTCCCGGGGGCCAGCGCGATACCCGCGGCCCCGAACCAGTCGACCCCCGCATCCGTGAGTGCGAACCCCGTGTCCTGGCGCAACAGCCCCCGCGCGGTCAGCCCGTCGGTCACCGCGATCCCGAGCCGCCCCGCCAGATGGTCGTAGCAGGTCCGCCCCCGCGCCATCGCGGACCCCGCGCTCGACGCCCGCAGCCCCCGCGGCCGTACGGCGTCTCCCGGCGGTACCTGTGCCGCCAGGTCCTCCACCAGGTGGGCGACCCGCGCGTCCGTGAGACGGACGTACCGGTGCCGGCCCTGGCGTTCCTCCGTCAGCAGGCCGCCCGTGACGAGCTTGTCGAGGTGTTCGCTGAGCGTCGACGGAGCGACCCCGGCGTGCCGGGCCAGCTCACCCGCGGTCCACGCCCGTCCGTCCAGCAGCGCGAGCAGACACGCGGCCCGTGTCTCGTCGGCGATCAGCCCGGCGAGCCCGGCCAGCCGCGGTGCCTGGGGATCCCTCGTGGTCATGCGTCCCAGGATGGGGTACGGACACTTCGGCGCCCGCCGAAAGGTCGCTACACCGGCCGCCGTACCTGCTCGTACTGCTGGGAAAGTCCGTCCAGCAGTGCCGTCAGGCCCGTCTCGAAGGCCCGCTCGTCGATCTTCTCCTGCTGCTCGGCGAGGAGGTGGGCCTGCCCGAGGTGGGGGTAGTCGGCGGGGTCGTAGGCGGTCGCGTCGTCCACGAAACCGCCGGCGAAGGAGCCGAGCGCCGAGCCCATGATGAAGTACCGCATCAGCGCTCCGATCGACGTCGCCTGGGCCGGTGGCCAGCCGGCGTCGACCATCGCGCCGTACACCGCGTCCGCGAGCCGGAGGCCGGCCGGGCGGCGGCCGGGGCCGGTCGCGAGGACCGGGACGATGTTGGGGTGGTCGCGCAGGGCGTCCCGGTAGGAGACGGCCCAGTCGTGCAGCGCGGTCCGCCAGTCGCGGCCGTCCTCGAACATCGACAGGTCGACCTGCGTGCTCACCGAGTCGGCGACCGCTTCGAGGATCTCGTCCTTGGTGCGGAAGTGGTTGTAGAGCGAGGGCCCGCTGACCCCGAGCTCCGCCGCGAGCCGCCGGGTGGAGACGGCCGCCAGGCCCTCCGCGTCCACGAGCGCGCGTGCCGTCTCGACGATCCGGTCGGTGCTCAGCAGGGGCTTGCGCGGTCGGGCCATGGCGCACATAGTAGGGCTGCGAAGAGAAACTAGCAGTGCTAATTTAAATGTGCGGATTTCAAAGGTACGAATTTCAAGTGGGGTGATCCCGTGGTGAACCTGGGGCTGAGCGAGGAGCAGACGGCCGTACGGCAGCTGGCCCGGGACTTCGTCTCCCGCGAGATCGCTCCCCATGTCGTCGACTGGGACCGGGCCGAGGAGGTCGACCGGGCCGTGGTGAAGAAGCTCGGCGAGGTCGGCTTCCTCGGGCTGACCGTGGACGAGGAGTACGGCGGCTCAGGCGGCGACCACCTCGCCTACTGCCTCGTGACGGAGGAGCTCGGTCGGGGCGACTCGTCCGTGCGCGGGATCGTGTCCGTCTCGCTCGGGCTGGTGGCGAAGACGATCGCCGCCTGGGGGAGCGAGGAGCAGAAGCGGCGGTGGCTGCCGGGACTCACCGCCGGCGAGTACGTCGGCTGCTTCGGCCTCACCGAGCCCGGCACCGGCTCCGACGCCGGCAACCTGACCACGCGCGCCGTGCGCGACGGTGACGACTACGTCATCGACGGCACCAAGATGTTCATCACCAACGGGACCTGGGCCGACGTGGTGCTGTTGTTCGCCCGCTCCACGGACGCGCCCGGCCACAAGGGGGTCTCCGCCTTCCTCGTCCCGGCCGACACCCCTGGTCTGACCCGCCGCACCATCCACGGCAAGCTCGGCCTGCGCGGCCAGGCGACCGCCGAACTCGCCCTGGAGGGCGTCCGCGTGCCCGCCTCCGCGATGCTCGGCGAGGAGGGCAAGGGGTTCTCGGTCGCCATGTCGGCCCTCGCCAAGGGGCGGATGTCGGTGGCCGCCGGGTGCGTCGGCATAGCCCAGGCCGCGCTGGACGCCGCCGTGCGGTACGCCGGTGAGCGCGAGCAGTTCGGCCGCTCCATCGCCCATCACCAGCTCGTCCAGGAGCTGATCAGCGACATCGCCGTCGACGTGGACGCGGCCCGGTTGCTGACCTGGCGGGTCGCCGACCTGATCGACCGAGGACAGCCCTTCGCCGTCGAGTCCTCCAAGGCGAAGCTGTTCGCCTCCGAGGCCGCGGTGCGCGCCGCCAACAACGCGCTGCAGGTCTTCGGCGGCTACGGCTACATCGACGAGTACCCGGCGGGCAAGCTGCTGCGGGACGCCCGTGTGATGACCCTGTACGAGGGGACCAGCCAGATCCAGAAACTGCTCATCGGGCGCGCGCTGACGGGGGTCTCCGCCTTCTGAACCGCCCTCAGTTCTGAGTACTCCCTAGGTACTTCGGCGGATGTGGGACCGGCCACATCCGCCGACGCTTGTCCCCATGAGTGACACACCGGGCAAGCAGCAGAACACGGCCGCCTTCTACGGCCAGGCCGTCGCCTCCTTCGCGGTCGCCATGGTCGCGACCGCCATCGGCATCTTCAAGCTGAACGCGGACGCCTGGGTCCGGGCCTTCCTGGGCATCGCCGTCCTGTACCTCGTGACCTCCGCCTTCACCCTCGCCAAGGTCATCCGCGACCGGCAGGAGGCGACCGAGCGCGCCTTCCACCCGTTCGAGAAGCTCTGACCGGCCGGACCGCTCTGAACGGGCACTCTAAGCGCTCGCTCACCTTGGGCGGTATGGTGGGAGCTCATGTCGGCGAGAGGGGCGAGCGAGCGATGAGTACGGCGGAGGAGACGGCCGGCGGCGAAGTGGCGCCGTGGGGCGAGGTCACGCCCGACGCGGCCCGGCGGCTGCTGGTCGCCGCCGTGGAGGCCTTCGCCGAGCGCGGGTACCACGCCACGACGACCCGTGACATCGCGGGCCGGGCCGGTATGAGCCCGGCCGCGCTCTACATCCACTACAAGACCAAGGAAGAGCTGCTCCACCGCATCAGCCGGATCGGCCACACCAAGGCGCTGGAGATCCTGCGGACGGCGTCCCGGCGTGAGGGCACCGCGGCCGAGCGGCTCGCCGACGCCGTCAGCTCCTTCGTCCGCTGGCACGCGGGCGGCCGTACCACCGCGCGGGTCGTGCAGTACGAGCTCGACTCGCTCGGGCCGGACGCCCGCGCCGAGATCGTCGCGCTGCGCCGGCAGTGCGACGCCGAGGTGCGCGGGATCCTGGAGGACGGCATCGCGTCCGGGGAGTTCGACGTGCTCGACGTCAAGGGCACCACCCTGGCGGTGCTCTCGCTCTGCGTCGACGTGGCCCGCTGGTTCAGCATCGACGGCCCCTGGACGCCCGACGAGGTCGGCGCGCTCTACGCCGACCTCGTGCTGCGGATGGTCGGGGCCTCGAAGTAGTCCCCGCTAGACGTAGTACCGGGACACCGACTCCGCGACGCACACCGGCTTGTCCCCGCCCTCGCGCTCCACGGTGAAGGCGACGGACACCTGGACGCCGCCCGGCACGTCCTCGACCTTGCTGATCGTCGCCGTCGCGCGCAGCCGGGAGCCGACCGGGACGGGGGCGGGGAAGCGGACCTTGTTGGTGCCGTAGTTGACGCCCATCTTCACGCCCTCGACCTTGATCAGCTGCGGGCCGAAGAACGGGAGCAGCGAGAGGGTGAGATAACCGTGCGCGATGGTCGTGCCGAAGGGCCCCGCCGCGGCCTTCTCCGGGTCCACGTGGATCCACTGGTGGTCGCCGGTCGCGTCCGCGAACAGATCGATCCGCTTCTGGTCGATCTCCAGCCAGTCGCTGTACCCCAGCTGCTCGCCCACCGCCGCCTTCAGTTCGTCGGCGGAGGAGAAGATCCTCGGCTCTGCCATGTCCCGGCCTTCCTGTGTGCCTCTGTGTCCACACCGCTGATGTCCCGCACAAATGTCTAAGCAACTGCTTAGCATGGTCGGGTCGGGACCCCATGTCAACGGATCGTGGCCGGACGGGGTGGGTAGGGTTCGATGAGTGCCCCAGATTCCAGAGAAGATCCACGAGCTCACGGTCGGCCAGCTCGCGACGCGCAGCGGCGCCGCCGTCTCCGCCCTGCACTTCTACGAGTCCAAGGGCCTGATCACCAGCCGGCGCACCGCAGGCAACCAGCGCCGGTACCACCGCGACACCCTGCGCCGGGTCGCCTTCGTGCGCGCCGCCCAGCGCGTCGGCATCCCCCTCGCCACGATCCGCGAGGCCCTCGCCGAACTCCCCGAGGAACGCACCCCCACCCGCGAGGACTGGGCCCGTCTCTCGGAGGCCTGGCGCTCCGAACTCGACCAGCGCATCACCCAGCTCAACCGTCTGCGCGACCATCTCACCGACTGCATCGGCTGCGGCTGCCTCTCCCTGGACACCTGCGTCCTGTCCAACCCGGACGACGTCTTCGGCGACCGCCTGACCGGGTCGCGGCTCATGGTGGAGCGGCGGGGGAACCGCCAGGGGCGGCGACAGTAGAACCGCGCCGCCCCCGCGGAGGGCTGTGCACCCTCACTCGTACTCCGTCCCGCCCTTCCTGGTCAGATAGGCCGGGCTGACCGCCTTCGCTATCGCCCGCCCCCCGGTCACCGGGCTGTACCGCTCGACGGTGGGCCGGACGACGACCCCCTCGCGCAGGTGCAGCCCGCGCCCCGACACGGTCTCCCGCCCGCTCGCGATCTCCAGCACCCGGTCAATGTCGTACGGCCCCTCGTGCAGCCGGGGCACCAACGTCAGCTCCCCGCCCAGCAGTTCGGCCGCGTCCAGCCAGCGCACGGTGCCGTCGATCTCCGCGGACACGTCGAAGACGGCGTACCCGAGGCTCTCGCGTCGCCCGTCGGCGCCGTAGGTGAGGTCCTGGACCCCCGCCCCGTAGACCTCGCCGAAGATCCCGACCCGGCGCGCCCCCAGCCGCTCGGCCAGCCGCGCCGCGGCCTCGGCGACACCGTGCCCGCGCACGGCACGCCAGTACAGGTTGCGCGGATCCTCCTTCAGGGCGAGGGACTTGGCGCCGAACCCCTTGGACGACACGTGCACCCGGCCCGCGTCGGCGAGATACGTGAGCAGGCAGGCCGAACCGTGCAGCTTCTCGGTCAGGACCACATCCTCGCCCGGTGTGAAGATGTCCGGAAACCGCTGGAGGTTCTCGATGTCCACCCAGGGCAGCAGATCGGGCGCGGACTCGACCTCACCGCTCATCGTGGGCGGGATGGGCGGCACCCACTTGGTGATGCCGAGCGTCTCCGCGAAGTCGGTGCCCTCCACAGCGGCCCGCTCGAGATCGACGTCCGCCAGCGCCTTCGGCCGGCACACGATGCCCTGCGACAGCTCACCGCGCAGCCGGACCGCCTTCACCCGGTCGGAGTCCGGACCCGCCAGCCGCCCGGTCAGCCCCAGCTCCTCGATCAGAGCGGCCGGCAGCACGGCCTGCTCGGGGATGTACACGGCCGCCTCGCCGGTGCGGTACGCGCCCTTGGCGACGACCGCCCGGTACAGACCCACCTGGGCCAGTTCGAGAGCGTCGGCGTTGGGGTGTTCGTGGACGGTCAGCACTTCGGCGGTGACGCGCAGCGTCGACATGGGACTCCTCGGTTCCTGGGGCGCTCAGTTCGGTTTCATCGCCTCCCAACTGTCCGGACGGGAAAAGGGTGGAGCGAGCGGATTTACGGGTGCTACCGTCGCGCGCCGCCGTACTGGCTCAGTCCCTCCGCCACCAACTGGGCGTTGGACAGGGCTCGTTCGCCGTCCGGGAGCAGCAGGGTGTCCTCCAGGCCGATACGGGTCAGCAGCCCCAGCCGCCCCGCCAGTCGCAGTACCGGCCAGGCCCCGCCGTCCTCGCCGTGCAGCAGGAGGGGGCGGCCGCAGGCCCGGCCCAGGTCGGCCAGGAGAGCATCGGCGCTCGCCTCGGCCGTGTCCGGCGAGGTGTCCGTCACCTCGGCGAGTACGCGCAACACCCTTGGGCCGAGGGGCGAGCGGGTGAATCGGGCGGCGCCGTCCGTGCCCGACCAGACGCCCGCCTCGACACCCACGCCACGCTCGATCAGTGCGGCGGCGATGTCCTCCGCGCCCTCCTCGTGCCAGTTGACCGAGGCGTGGTCCGGAAGCACCGTCCACTCCCGGATCCGGGCGAGCCGCGCCGCGGGATCCGGTTCCGCCCAGGCGCCCGTCGTCACCCCGACCGGCACGGACACCCGCGCCCGTATCGCCTCCAGCGTCGGCGCGAGCACCCGGGGCGACAACGAGTCCCGTCCGCACGGGGTCTTGGGGTGGACGTGGACGTCCGTGGCCCCGGCCGCGACCGCCCGCGCCGCCGACTCGGCCATCGCCTCCGGAGTCAGCGGAACCATCGCGCCGTCGGCCGCTCCCCGCGGTCCGTTGAGACACACCTGCACCATGTCTCAAGCCTGCCAGCCGCCACCGACAACGGTGCGTGAGCGGGCCCCGCCTGTGGACAACGCGGCGCTTGTGGAAAACAGGGGGTGCGGCATCCCCGGCGCACCCCCGCCGTACTAGGCCGACACCAGCAGCCTGCCGCGCCTCGCGTCCGCCAGGGCCTCGGGCTTGAGCACGGGCCGTGGCACCAGGATTCCGCAGTGAGTGCAGACCGGACCCGAAGAGGGTTCGTGGTCCAGGTCGTAGGTCCAGATCAGCCGCTCCGTGCCGCAGACCGGGCACTCCGCACCCGGTTCGCGCTCCAGCGCGGAGATCAGTCGGCGCAGTACCTCGGCCAGCGGCTCACGGGGGTGAACCCGCGGGTCGTCGCACCACGCCACTCCAAAGCCGCCCCAGGTCAGCCGGTGCCAGTCGTCCACACTGCCCGGCCTGCGCAGCCCGTCGTGCTTCTCCTTGCGACGCCGCTCGGCGAACTCGACCTCGTAGGCCAGCCAGACCGAACGCGCCTCCTCCAGTTCCTCCAGTGCGGCCACGAGCCGCGCTGGGTCGGGGGAGCGGTCCTCGGGACCGAACCCTGCCCGGGAGCACAAATGGTCCCAGGTCGCCCTGTGCCCGTAAGGAGCGAACCGCTCAAGGCACTTGCGCAGTGAGTACCGCCGCAGTGCCAGATCGCACCGCGGGTCGCGGACCTGTCTCGCCAGACTCCGGAAACCGGCCATCGCCCTGCACCTCCGTCACACCTGCACCTGTACTTCGGTCACTTCGGCGTCGTCGTACACGGACTTCGCGTGACTTCACACGACGTCGCCGAATAGACGTATCGACACACGATTCGGCTCCATCCGATTTCCGATGACCTCCATAAGCCGACGCGCCGACTGCCAAAACTTGACGATTGTTCATCTTCAATCCCGGGGATACCGGCGGTAACGTCCCGGCACACCCCTCGTCGGCAGGAGCTGCCATGCCTCGGCGTACCGTGCGCACCACCCTCGACAGACTGAGAACTCCCGGCAGACTCACCGGGTTCCTGAAGTCCGCATCCATATGCGTCCTGATTGCAGGTCTTTTGTCCCCACTGGCCCAGGCCCCGGCCTCGGCCGCGGCCTCCAACGACTACTGCGGCGGCCAGTGTTCCGACATCCTGCCGCCAGGTGAGAACGGCAACGCGACCCTTGCGCAGATCCTCCTCAACCAGGCCTTCGGCTCCCAGCCCGACCACGCCGAGGACCAGCTCGGCCCCTACGCCAACCTCGCCACCGGGTACTCGGGCCTGACCGACGCGAAGATCAACACCTTCTTCAACGACGCGTCGTTCGGGGTCGCTTCCGATCAAGTCGCCTCCACGGAGAAGCCGGCGGGCCGCACCGATGTGACGATCGTCCGCGACAAGAAGACGGGCGTACCGCACATCACCGGTACGACCAGATACGGCACCGAGTTCGGCGCCGGGTATGCCGCCGCTGAGGACCGGCTGTGGCTGATGGACGTCTTCCGGCACGTGGGCCGCGGCCAGCTGACCACCTTCGCGGGCGGCGCCGCCTCCAACCAGGGCCTGGAGCAGGAGTTCTACCGCAACGCCCCCTACAGCGAGGCCGACCTGCAGGCCCAGATCGACAACGCCGTCGCCAACGCCGGCGCCCGCGGCCAGCAGGCCCTCGCGGACGCCAACGCCTACATCGCCGGCATCAACTCCTACATCGACGCCTCCGACTCGGGCCGCTACTTCCCGGGCGAGTACGTCCTCACCGGCCACAAGGACTCGATCACCAACGCCGGTACGATCGACCACTTCAAGCTGACCGACCTGGTCGCGCTGGCCTCCGTGATCGGCTCGCTGTTCGGCTCCGGCGGCGGCGGTGAGGTCAACAACGCGATCTCCCTGCTCGCCGCGCAGTCCAAGTACGGCGTGGAGCAGGGCACCAAGGTCTGGGAGTCGTTCCGCGAGCGCAACGACCCCGAGGCCGTCGTCACCGTCCACAACGGCGAGAGCTTCCCGTACGGCACCAAGCCGGCCACCGCCCAGGGTCAGGCCCTGCCCGACGCCGGTTCGGTGACCACCGAGCCGCTGGTCTACGACGCCACCGGCACCGGTGCCGGCCAGAGCGCCAATGCCGCCTCCCAGGCCGCCACGGCGACCGCCCTCTCCTCAGCCAAGCGCGGTATGTCCAACGCCCTGGTGGTCAGCGGGAAGTACACGGCCAGCGGCCACCCCATCGCCGTCTTCGGACCGCAGACCGGCTACTTCGCCCCCCAGCTGCTCATGCTCCAGGAGATCCAGGGCCCCGGCATCAGCGCCCGCGGCGCCTCCTTCGCCGGCCTGAGCATGTACGTCGAACTCGGCCGCGGCCAGGACTACTCGTGGTCAGCGACCACCTCCGGCCAGGACATCATCGACACCTACGCCGTCGAGCTGTGCCAGGACGACTACCACTACCTGTACCACGGCACCTGCACGGCCATGGACAAGGTCGAACAGGCCAACTCCTGGAAGCCGACCACGGCCGACGGCACGGCCGCGGGGTCGTACACCATGCGGGTGTGGAAGACGAAGTACGGACCCGTGGAGTACCGGGCGACCGTCGGCGGCAAGAAGGTCGCCTACACCACCCTGCGCTCCTCGTACATGCACGAGGCCGACTCGATCATCGGCTTCGAGATGCTCAACGACCCGGACTTCGTGAAGGGACCGGCGGACTTCCAGGCCGCCGCGCAGCACATCAACTACACCTTCAACTGGTTCTACGCCGACTCCCAGCACACCGCGTACTACAACAGCGGTGACAACCCGGTGCGCCCGAGCGGCGTCGACCCCGAGTTCCCGGTGTGGGGACAGGCCGCCTACGAGTGGCAGAACTGGAACCCGACCACCAACACCGCCGACTACACGCCCGCGTCCCAGCACCCCAACTCCGTCGACCAGGACTACTACATCTCCTGGAACAACAAACAGGCCCTCAACTACACGACCGCCAGCTGGGGCGACGGCTCCGTGCACCGCGGCAACCTGCTGGAGGACCGGGTCAAGAAGCTGGTCGCGGCCGGCGGGGTGACCCGAACCAAGCTGGTGCAGGCCATGGCCGACGCGTCGCTCACCGACCTGCGCGCCGAGGACGTCCTGCCCAAACTGCTCAAGGTCATCAACAGCAGTACGGTGACCGACTCCACGGCCGCCGCCGCGGTGAGCAAGCTGCAGGCGTGGGTCACCGCGGGCGGCAAGCGCACGGAGACCTCGGCCGGCTCCAAGACCTACGCCAACGCCGACGCCATCCGCATCCTCGACGCCTGGTGGCCGCTGCTGGTGAAGGCCGAGTTCCAGCCCGGCCTCGGCAGTGACCTGTACACCGACATCACCAACAACCTGCCCATCGACGAGTCCCCGTCGGCCGCGCACGGGCCCACCGGCTCACACGCGGGAAGCTCCTTCCAGTACGGCTGGTGGAGCTACGTCGACAAGGACATCCGGGCCGTGCTCGGTCAGTCGGTGCAGGGCGGCCTGCCGCAGAAATTCTGCGGCGACGGCACCGTGAGCGGCTGCCGGGACGTCCTGATCAGCACCCTGAAGACCGCGGCCGGCCTGTCCGCGTCGACCGTCTACCCCGGGGACTCGCTGTGCTCGGCGGGCGACCAGTGGTGCGCCGACTCGATCGTCCAGCGCACCCTGGGCGGCATCAAGCACTACAACATCAGCTGGCAGAACCGGCCCACCTTCCAGCAGGTGGTGGAGTACACCTCGCACCGGTGAGAATCGGTGACGAACGGTGAGTGCTGTGTGACATAGCACGGGCGGCGGGTCAGCGGATGCGGCCCGCCGCCAGCACCACCCGCGCCAGCTCGGGGTGCACGATGTCGCTGTGCGCCCCGCACGGCGGGTCGCCGCGCCTGACCACCTCGGCGGCGTCGATGTTGACGCACCCCGAGGCGGGCAGCGTGGTGGCCAGCGCGTCCGACAGCGTGTACGCGCGCGTACCGGGCACCGCCTGCACCCCGTCGTGCCCCATCGCCCCCCACTTGGCGCCCAGCACCGACCCCGGATCGAGCCCCTCGACGAGGCCCTCCGCGTCGCCCGCCATCCGGGAGGCCAGTGGATACAGCGTGCCGAGCGCCGAGTCGAAGTGCGAGTAGCAGCACACCAGGGGACCGTCGATCAGGTTCTGCCGGCCCTGCAGCACCCCTCCCGCGTGCGCGTCGAACGGCAGCCGGGCCGCGAACGCGTAGTGCGAGAAGGCCCCTTGGAGCAACGTCACCGACTTCACCGTCCGCACCCCCTCGGGCAGCCCGCCCAGTGCGAACGACACCAGCCGCCCGCCGAAGCTGTGCCCGACCAGATGCACCCGCACCCCGGGCGCGGCGGCGGCCAGCCGCCCGACGACCGGCCCGAGTCCGCGCTCGCCGACCGTCCCCGCGCGCCGCTTCATCGCGTAGTACGTCGCCTGCCGCAGCAGTTCCTTCGCCCCGTCCCAGGGATTCGGCAGCGTGAAGCCCTCCGCCCCGGCACCGGACCGGAGAGAGGCCAGTGCCTGCGCGAAGTCGCAGCAGAGCGTCTCGGAGTCCCCGGTGAACAGCACCGGTTCGCTCTGCGGGACGCCCCCAGCGAGGGTGTCCGCCGCGAACAGCGGCTGCGGCCCGCCCGGTACGACCTCCACCAGCAGCCGCACCAGCCGCCCGAACTCCTCCACCCCGTTCGCGGGCCGCTGCTCCAGCATCCGCGCGATCTGGTCGACGACCGTGGCCCGCCCGGGGAACGTCTCCAGCAGCGCGTGCCGGGTGTCCTTGTCCAGCGCGTCCCCGGGTGCCGTCTCCGCCTCCGTGGCCACCACGGACTTCGGGAAGTCGGGGATCGGCTCGTCGCAGAAGCGCATCGACGGCCAGACGACGCCGACGTACCCGATCCTCGCCTGCGGCGCGAGGTGCGGGACGGGGGCGAAGAAGTGACCGTAGAGCCGGGTCGCGCCCGAGCGGTCGTTGTTCCAGCCGTGCGCGAAGACGATCAGGTCGCGCACGCCGCGCCGCGTCACCTCGGTGAGCAGCCGGTCCCGTTCCTGCCCGTCGACGTCCCCGTCCGCGTCGAAGGTCAGTTCCCAGTACGGAGTCACGCTCATTGTCGGCTGTGCCATCACGGCCCCCTCGTCCCCCGTAGCGGTGCGCTGTGGGCGCATCGTCCTGCGGAGGGACAAGATTGGCCATACGGCGTGACTCGGTTCTATGGACTCATGTGTAGAGAAGGTACTTCCTTCGGGTCCGCCGGAACGCGGCGAGTTCGTCCTGCCAGCCGGCCACCACCTCGTCGGTGCCGGCGCCGGCGTCGATCGCGGTCCGCACGTGCGTGGAGCCCGTGAGCTTGTCGATCCAGTTGTCGGAGCGCCAGGCGAAGCCGCTCCACACCTTCTTCGCGGTCACCAGCAGCGCGATGCCGGTCCGCACGGGGTCGTAGGCGGCACGGTCGTGCACGTGGATCTGGACGCCGCCGATGGTCCTGCCCTGGAACTTCGAGAACGTCGGCGCGAAGTACGCCTCCCTGAAGTGCACGCCGGGAAGGGCGAGTTCGTTCGCGGCGGTGGCCCAGCGGCCGTCGATCCCGTCGGCTCCGAGCAGTTCGAAGGGGCGGGTGGTGCCGCGCCCCTCGGAGAGGTTGGTGCCCTCGAACATGCAGGTGCCCGAGTACACCAGCGCGGTGTCGGGCGTCGGCATGTTCGGGCTCGGCGGCACCCAGGGGAGCGCGGAGGCGTCGTAGAACTCCGAGCGCCTCCACCCCGTCATGAGTACGGTCTCCAGGGGCACCGGAGTCGTCAGGAACTCCCCGTTGAACAGCCGCGCCAGCTCGGCGACCGTCATGCCGTGCGCCTGGGAAACGGGCCGGCGGCCCACGAAGCTCGCGAACTCCTTGTGCAGGACCGGGCCCTGGGCGGACCGTCCGGTGACCGGGTTCGGGCGGTCGAGGACGACGACGCGCTTCCCGGCGAGCTGGGCCGCCTCCATGCAGTCGTAGAGCGTCCAGATGTACGTGTAGAAACGGGCGCCGACGTCCTGGATGTCGAAGACGACGGTGTCGACGCCGGACGCCGTGAAGACGTCGGCGAGTTCGCGGCCGCTCTTGAGGTACGTGTCGTAGACCGGGAGGCCGGTCGCCGGGTCGTCGTAACGGCCTTCCGAGCCGCCGGCCTGGGCGGTGCCGCGGAAACCGTGTTCCGGGCCGAAGACTGCCGTCAGGTTGACGCGGGGGTCTTCGTGCATGACGTCGACGATGTGGCGGACGTCTCTGGTCACGCCAGTGGGGTTGGTGACGATGCCGACGGATTGGTTTTTCAGGGGGGTGTAGCCGGTCGAGGCGAGGCGTTCGAAGCCGGTTTGGAGGTGGCGTGGGGACGTGGAGGCGGGGCGTGCGGTGGTGAGGGGTGTTGCTGCCGTTGTCGCTGCGAGGAATGCTCGTCTGGATAGGCGCATGGGGGGCACGGTATGGCTCCCGCTGGTCGGGAGGAAGCTTGCGGTTGTTCGTGGCTTGTCGCGCCCGCGCGGCGGAGCACATCGATACGGCCCCGCGCCCCTGAGGGCATTTCGGTCACCCTTCCTTTGGACATACCGACCGGTTAGTCTGGCCGTCGCGGGGATGGAGCCGAGCCGCAGTCGAAGGAGACCGATGGTGGAAGCCGTTCAGGGTGCCGGTGTGGTTGTGACGGGCGCCGGAGGCGGGATCGGGGCCGCGCTGGCCCGGAGGTTCGCCGCCGAAGGGGCCCGGGTCGTCGTCAATGACCTGGACGGGGACCGGGCCAAGGCGGTCGCCGACGAGATCGGTGGGATCGCGGTGCCCGGTGACGCCTCCTCCGTCGTCGGCGACGCACGGGACGCCCTCGGCGGGGTCGTCGACGTCTACTGCGCCAACGCCGGGGTCGCCTTCGAGGACGGGGCCCACGGGCTGTCCGCCGACGAGAAGTCCTGGGCGACCGCCTGGGACGTCAACGTCATGGCGCATGTGCGGGCCGCCGAGGCGTTGCTTCCGGGGTGGCTGGAGCGCGGAGCGGGCCGATTCGTCTCCACCGTGTCCGCCGCCGGGCTGCTGACCATGATCGGGGCGCCCTCGTACAGCGTCACCAAGCACGGGGCCTACGCCTTCGCCGAGTGGCTGTCGCTCACCTATCGGCACCGGGGGATCAAGGTGCACGCCATCTGTCCCCAGGGGGTGCGGACCGACATGCTGGCCGCCACCGGGAGCGCCGGGAACCTGGTGCTGCAGCCGACCGCGATCGAACCGGCGGACGTGGCGGACGCGCTGTTCAAGGGGATCGAGGAGGACCGGTTCCTGATCCTGCCGCACCCCGAGGTCGCCGGGTACTACCGGGCCAGGGCCACCAGCCCCGACCAGTGGCTGACCAACATGAACCACATCCAGCAGAAGTGGGAGGAGGTGCGATGAGCGGGTCGGGTTACGCGGACAAGCCGTGGGTGGCGCTGCTGAACGACGCCCAGCGGGCGCCCATCGAACCGGTCGACTCGTTGGTGGACGCCCTGCGGCGGTCCGTCGCCGAGGCGCCCGACCGTGACTTCCTCGCCTACTTCGACGGACGGATCAGCTACCGCGAGGTCGACGAGCTCAGCGACTCGGTGGCCGGGTATCTGGCCGCCCAGGGGCTGGAGCGCGGTGACCGGGTGGCGATCCTGCTGCAGAACTCCCCGCACTTCGTGCTCGCTCTCCTCGGGGCGTGGAAGGCGGGGGCGGTCGTGGTGCCCGTCAACCCCATGTACAAGTCGGGGGAGGTCGCCCACGTCCTGCGGGACGGCGAAGTGGCCGCACTCGTGTGCTCCGACCGCGCCTGGGAGTCGTATCTGCGCCGGACGGCCGCCGACTCGCCGGTGCGGATCGTGCTGACCGGGTGCGAGCTGGACTTCCAGACGCGTGACGACGCGCGCGTGCTGGGCTTCGAGCGGCTGCCGCAGACCGGTGACGCCGAGGACCTGGTGGCCGTGGCGCGCGCGGGGCACAAGGCGCCGGCCGGACGGGACCTCGGCCCCTCCGACATCGCGCTGATCAGCTACACCTCGGGGACCAGCGGCACGCCCAAGGGCGCCACCAACACGCACGGCAACATCATGTACAACGCCGAGCGCCAGCGGACCGGCCTCGCCCTGCCGGACGCGCCCGTCTACTACGCGCTCGCCCCGCTGTTCCACATCACCGGGATGGTGTGCCAGCTCGGCGCCTGCCTCAACAGCGCCGGGACGCTCGTGCTGACGTACCGCTTCGAGGCGGGGGTCGTGCTGGAGGCGTTCGCCGAGCACCGGCCGCACTACACCGTGGGGCCGTCGACGGCGTTCATGGCGCTGGCCGCGCACCCGGACTGCACGCCGGACCACTTCTCGTCGTTCGTCAACATCTCCAGCGGGGGCGCGCCCGTGCCGCCGGCGCTGGTGGAGAAGTTCCGGGCGGGATTCGGGCCGTACATCCGCAACGGCTACGGGCTGACCGAGTGCACCGCGCCCTGCGCCTCCGTGCCGCCCGGTCTGGAGGCGCCGGTCGACCCGGTGTCCGGGACGCTGGCCGTGGGACTGCCGGGGCCGGAGACCGTCGTACGGATCGTGGACGACCAGGGGCGCGAGGTGCCCTTCGGTGAGCAGGGGGAGATCCTGGTGCGCGGGCCGCAGGTCGTCCCCGGCTACTGGCGCCGCCCCGACGCGACCGCCGAGACCTTCCCGGACGGCGAACTGCGCACCGGCGACATCGGGTTCATGGACGAGCAGGGCTGGCTCTACGTCGTCGACCGCAAGAAGGACATGATCAACGCGTCCGGCTTCAAGGTGTGGCCCCGCGAGGTCGAGGACGTGCTGTACACACATCCGGCGGTGCGCGAGGCGGCCGTGGTCGGGGTGCCCGACGGGTACCGTGGCGAGACCGTCAAGGCGTACATCAGCCTGCGTCCGGGCGCCGAGACGGACCCGGACGAACTCGCGGTGTACTGCAAGGAGAGACTGGCCGCCTACAAGTACCCGCGGCAGGTGGAGATCCTGCCCGACTTGCCGAAGACGGCGAGTGGGAAGATCCTCCGTCGGGAGCTTCGTTCCCGCAGGCAAGCAAGCGAATAGAACACCGGAACACGGCAGAACGCCCGGAAGGCAGGTGGCGGCACAGTGCCCAGGACGACGGACGGAGACGGTACGCCCGTCCCGCAGCGGCTGCTGGCCGCCGCTACCCGGCTCTTCGCCGAGCAGGGCTACGACCGCACCTCCGTGCAGGAGATCGTCGAGGCGGCCGGCGTCACCAAGGGTGCGCTGTACCACTACTTCGGCTCCAAGGACGACCTCCTGCACGAGGTGTACGCGCGCATGCTGCGCGTCCAGCAGGACCGTCTCGACGCCTTCGCGAACGCCGACGAGCCGATCGAGAAGCGGCTGCGGGGCGCGGCGGCGGACGTGGTCGTCACGACCATCGAGAACCTCGACGACGCGATGATCTTCTTCCGCTCCATGCACCATCTGAGCCCGGAGAAGAACAAGCAGGTGCGCGCCGAGCGGCGGCGCTACCACGAGCGCTTCCGTGCGCTCATCGAGGAGGGGCAGCAGGCCGGGGTCTTCTCCCGGGCCACCCCGGCCGACCTGGTGGTGGACTACCACTTCGGTTCGGTCCACCACCTGTCGACCTGGTACCGCCCCGACGGACCGATGAGCCCGCAGGAGGTCGCCGACCACCTGGCCGACCTCCTCCTACGGGCTCTGCGTCCCTAGCTGTTCTGTCTCGGGAGGTTGTGGACGGGTGAGCCAGGTCTCAGCTGAGGGATCTTGAACGGGTGAGGGCCTTCCCGTTCGGTGTGGATTG
>NZ_JBEXPK010000027.1:0-134951 GCF_040612015.1 Streptomyces sp. NPDC006476
GGCAGCCGGCGGGCGGCGGTGCGGAAGGTGCCGTGGGGCTGCTCGGCGGTGCCCTCGGAGCGGGGGAAGAACTCGTACCAGGCGCCGTACAGGGCCCGTTCCCGCTCCACCAGCAGCGGCAGCGTCTCGGAGGCCGTCACCAGCTCCCGCAGCGGATGCCGGGCCAGGACCGCGTCCACCTCCGGCGTCAACGCCGCCGCCAGACGGGCCGTGGGTGGGCGGCTCTCGTCGCGCAGGGCGGCGACGGCGGCCAGTACTATGTCACATTCCACTGGCGGCAGACCGTCCGCCGCCCGCTCGTACAGCCGCGCCCCCTCCTCCAGCACCAGATCCGTGTCCATCCCCGCCGGGATCTTGATCTGGGCGTGATGGCGCCAGGTGGTGATCGGGTCGCCCCAGGCCTCCACGGTGTACGTCCACCGGCCGGGGGCGCCCGCGGTGACGGTCGCGCCCCAGCGGTCGGTGCCCGGCGCCAGCTCGCGCATCGGCGTCCAGGGGCCCGGGCGGCCCTCGGGATCGGTCAGGACGACGTTCGCGGCGACCGCGTCGTGTCCCTCGCGGAAGACGGTGGCCGAGATCTCGAACGACTCCCCGGTGACGGCCTTGGCGGGCCTGCGGCCGTGCTGAACGACCGGGCTGACGTCGAGGACCGGTATGCGCCCGATGCCGGCGGTGGCGCCCGCGGAGGGTGGCTCCGGGGCCGGCGGTCCGGAATCGGCCGGGCGCACGGGAGGCGCTTCGGTGCTGGGTGTCGGGGGTGCTGACGAGTGGTGCGTGGCGGGCATGACCGCTCCTGTCCGCGTCATACAGGTGGTGGGCGGATGGGTGTGGGGAGGTGGGTCCTGCGTGTGGTGGTGCTGGGTGTTTCTCCGGAGTACCCGAGAGACGGGCCGGTCTACCGGAGGAGCCTTCCCACCCTATTCGGGTGGGCAATCCGGCACTTTGTTAACTACTCACGCGTATGTCTACGCACAAGACCGGCCCCGTTCGTGAACGAACGGGGCCGGAAACCGGACTCTTCGATGACGAGTCCGGGACTGCGCCCCTACGAGGGCGGTACTTGCAGCAGTTCGTCCGGTGACCCGAGGCCCCGCCCGGACACCTTCCCGGGCACCGCCAGCTTCACGAGCGCCTTGGCGACCTGGGCCGGTGTGGCCTTCGGATGCCCGGCCAGGTAGAGGGCGGCCGCGCCCGTGGCGTGCGGAGTCGCCATCGACGTACCGGAGAAGGTGGCTTTCCCGGTGTCGCTCGCGTACCAGGCCGAGGTGATCGACACACCGGGGGCGAACAGGTCGACGGCCGAGCCGAAGTTGGAGAAGGCCGCCCGTGCGTCCTTCCGGTCCGTCGCGCCGACGGTGACGGCCTCCTTGACGTCCGCCGGGGAGTACAGGGCGGCCGCCAGGCCGTCGTTGCCCGCGGCGACGACGTAGGTGACACCGGAGGCGATGGAGTTGCGTACGGCCGTGTCCAGCTGGGCGTTGTGGGAGCCGCCGAGGCTGAGATTGGCCACGGCGGGCTTGTGCGCGTGCTTGGTCACCCAGTCGATACCCGCGATGACCTGCGAGGTCGTACCGGAGCCGTCGTCGCCGAGGACGCGGACGGAGACCACCTCGGCCCGTTTGGCCACCCCGTAGGTGCGGCCCGCGATGGTGCCGGCGACATGGGTGCCGTGGCCGTTGCCATCGGCGGCGGTCCCGTCGTTGTCGACGAAGTCCCAGCCGTAGCTCGCCCGCCCGCCGAAGTCCTTGTGCGTGATCCGGACGCCGGTGTCGATCACATAGGCCGTCACCCCGGCGCCTGCGGACCGGGGCCAGGCGTAGGCCCGGTCCAGGGGCAGGGCCGGCTGGTCGATCCGGTCCAGGCCCCAGGACGGCGGGTTCCGCTGCGTGTCGTCGAGGGCGACGCGGGTGTCCTGGACGACCGAGGCGACCTGCGGGTCCGCCGCCAGGAGCCGGGCCTGTCTCTCGTTGGCCCGGACAGCGTAGCCGTTGAGGACCGTGCCGTAGGTCTGGCTTATTCTCGCCCCGTATTTCTCGGCGATGCCCTTTCCGGCCGCCGACGGGGCCTTCGTACCCCCCTTGAGCGTCACCAGATAGCTTCCGCTGACGGAGCCGGGCTCACCGGCGCCGAGTATCCGCCCCTGAGCTGCGGCGTGCGCGGGCAGGGTGCCGGACGAGAGCGCGGCGACGCAGGCCACCGCGGTCAGGCCCCCCAGCCGGCGCAGACGCAGCGTTCGCGTCCGTGCCATGTCCGAGTTCCCCCTCCTTCGACTGCACCTGGCAGCCTCTGGTGCAGCCTCTCGTGCGGTGAGAAACGCCACAAGGGTGCCTACGGGGCGGAATCGGCCATGTCGGCCATGGCGGACGGGCGAAGGTTGCGGTGATTTCCGGACTGTGTACGACTGTGCGACAGGCTTGGTTGTCCCGTGGTTGCGGACCCCCTCTCCCCGATACCGTCGATATTGACGACGGGGCGCACACTGCCGTGCGTCCTCCTGTTGTGCACGTATGCCGAGGTGGAATGTGAAGGCGATCCGGCGATTTTCTGTCCGTCCCGTTCTCCCCGAACCCCTCCGGCCGCTCGGTGATCTGGCGCGTAATCTGCGCTGGTCCTGGCATGCCGAGACCCGTGACCTCTTCCAGTCCGTCGATCCCGAACGCTGGGCCGCCTCGGAGGGCGATCCCGTCCGGCTCCTGGGCGGCGTCTCCCCGACGCGCCTCGCGGAGCTGGCCGAGGACCGCCGCTTCCTGCGCAGGCTGGGCGCGGTGCAGGACGATCTCGACGACTACATGACCGGCGAGCGCTGGTATCAGGCGCAGTCCGGTGAACTGCCCGCCGCCGTCGCCTACTTCTCGCCCGAATTCGGCATCACGGCCGCCCTGCCGCAGTACTCCGGCGGCCTCGGCATCCTGGCCGGCGACCATCTCAAGGCGGCCAGCGACCTGGGTGTCCCGTTGATCGGCGTGGGCCTGCTCTACCGGCACGGCTACTTCCGCCAGTCGCTGTCCCGGGACGGCTGGCAGCAGGAGCACTACCCGGTCCTCGATCCCAACGAGCTGCCGGTCGCCCAGCTGAGCGAGGACGACGGCACCCCCGCCCAGGTCTCCCTCGCGCTGCCCGGCGGCAAGCGGCTGCACGCCCGCGTCTGGCTGGCCCAGGTGGGGCGGGTCCCGCTGCTGATGCTGGACTCCGACGTCGAGGAGAACGACCCCGGCGAGCGCGGGGTGACCGACCGGCTCTACGGCGGCGGCAGCGAGCACCGCCTGCTGCAGGAGATGCTGCTCGGCATAGGAGGGGTCCGCGCGGTACGGGCGTACTGCCGGCTGACCGGCCACCCGGAGCCGGAGGTCTTCCACACCAACGAGGGGCACGCTGGCTTCCTCGGCCTGGAGCGCATCGCCGAACTGTGCGCCCGGGGGCTGGACTTCGACTCCGCGCTGGAGGCCGTCCGGGCCGGAACCGTCTTCACCACCCACACCCCGGTCCCGGCCGGCATCGACCGCTTCGACCGCGAACTCGTCGCCCACCACTTCGGTTCCGACGCGGAGCTGCCGAGCATCGACGTCGAACGGATCCTCCAGCTCGGCATGGAGACCTACCCCGGGGGTGAGCCCAACCTGTTCAACATGGCCGTGATGGGCCTGCGCCTCGGCCAGCGCGCCAACGGCGTCTCGCTGCTGCACGGCCAGGTCAGCCGGGAGATGTTCTCCGGACTCTGGCCGGGATTCGACCCCGAGGAGGTGCCGATCACCTCCGTCACCAACGGAGTCCACGCGCCCACCTGGGTGGCCCCCGAGGTCTTCCGGCTCGGCGCCCGGCAGATCGGCGCCCAGCGCACCGAGGACGCCCTGACGGTCGGCGGCTCGGACCGCTGGGACGCCGTCGCGGAGATCCCGGACCAGGACATCTGGGAGCTGCGCCGCAACCTGCGCGAGCAGCTGGTGGACGAGGTACGGTCCCGGCTGCGCGCCTCCTGGCGGCAACGCGGCGCCGGGACGGCCGAGCTGGGCTGGATCGACGGTGTCCTCGACCCGGACGTGCTGACCATCGGGTTCGCGCGCAGGGTCCCGTCGTACAAGCGGCTGACGCTGATGCTCCGCGACCGCGACCGGCTGATGGACCTGCTGCTCCACCCCGAGCGGCCCGTCCAGATCGTCGTCGCGGGCAAGGCGCACCCGGCGGACGACGGCGGCAAGCGTCTGGTCCAGGAGCTGGTCCGGTTCGCCGACGACCCGCGGGTGCGCCACCGCATCGTCTTCCTGCCCGACTACGGCATGGCGATGGCGCAGAAGCTCTACCCCGGCTGCGACATCTGGCTGAACAACCCGCTCCGGCCCCTGGAGGCCTGCGGCACCTCGGGCATGAAGGCGGCGCTCAACGGCTGCCTCAACCTCTCGGTGCTGGACGGCTGGTGGGACGAATGGTTCCAGCCGGACTTCGGCTGGGCGATCCCGACGGCGGACGGTGTGGGCACGGATCCCGACCGCCGGGACGACATAGAGGCCGCGGCGCTCTACGACCTCCTGGAGCAGCGGGTGGCGCCCCGCTTCTACGAGCGCGGCCAGCACGGGCTGCCCGACCGCTGGATCGAGATGGTCCGCCAGACGCTGACGCTCCTCGGCCCCAAGGTGCTGGCCGGCCGGATGGTCCGTGAGTACGTCGAGCGGCTCTACACGCCCGCCGCGCACGCCCACCGGGCCATGGACCCCGACTCGGCGCGCGAACTCGCCGCCTGGAAGGGGCGGGTGCGGGCAGCCTGGCACGGGGTGACCTTCGACCACGTCGAGACCTCCGCCGCCACGACCACCGCGGAACTCGGCAGCACGCTCGGGCTGCGGGTGCGCGTCGGGCTCGGCGAGCTCGGACCCGAGGACGTCGAGGTGCAGGTGGTCTCGGGTCGGGTGGACTCCCAGGACGGCATCGCCGACGCGACCACGGTCCCCCTCAAGCCGGCGGGCGGCCCCGACCCCGAGGGCCGCTGGATCTACGAGGGCCCCCTGTCGCTGGACCGCACGGGCCCCTACGGCTACACCGTCCGCATCCTCCCGACCCACCGACTCCTCGCCTCCAGCACAGAGCTGGGCCTGGTGACGGTGCCGACGGAGGAGACGGCGGAGGGAGCGGGGGTGCTGTTCCGCTGACGGCGCGAGGGCGGGCGATCTTTGCCCGCCTTCGACGTCTCGTCGAGGGGACAGAAGGAACATGAACTCGGAGCGGCCGCCGCAGCCGTGGCACCCGGTCGTCACCGCCTTCGGGTTCACCCCGACGGTGACCGTGGGATTCCGCATGACCAAGGGAGTCGAGGTCGCGGACCAGCAGGACGACATGATCCGGCTCGTCGCGCCCCTGCTGGCACGCGTGGCGGGCGACGCCGTGCTGCACTTCCAGTTCGAGGTGGTCTGGCTGCTCCGCAAGGACGGCGGGCTGAGCCTCAGCGAGTGGGAGGACATCTGGCCTCCCCGGCGGCTGGCCCTCGTGACACAACCCCACCGTCGGCAGACCCACAGCATGGACTTGGACTGAGCCGCCAGTGACGTTCCGGGAATTCTCCAGTCCCTCAGGCGCTGCGCGAGCAGCACGCGCGAGCGATGCCGGCGTGACCGTCGGCCCCGCTGATCCGTGTGCGAGGGTCACCACTCCGAGACGTCGGCGCAGAGTTTCCGCAGGATCTTCCCGCAGCGCCGGGCGTAGGCGTTCTGCAGTCCCCGGGTCGCCGGGCCGCCGGCCTTTGCGTACCACTTGGCGGGGCGGCTGAAGGCGGTCACCGTCAGCCAGACCGTGCCGTCGCCGGTTCGCTCCACGAGGAAGGATTCCTCGCCGCACTCCGGGTGGCCGGCCAGCGTGCCGTAGGCCCAGCCGGCGCGGCGGGGTTCCTCGACGGTGTAGACGACCCGGCAGGGCGCCTTGATCACGCCGGCGAGGGTGACGGTGACGTCGACGTCCGGTGCGGCCCGCTCCGCCGCAGTGTCGATGCCGACGCCGAGCTCGCGGTGCATCTCCCAGGTCAGCACCGCGTCGGCGGCTCTGCGGAAGACCTTCTCGCCCTCGCCGATCCGGGACCGCACATGCAGGGAGTGGAAGCCCGGCGGGCAGAAGCCGGCCCGACGAGTCGCGCCGACGTCTTGGTACGTGAAGGACATGGGACACAAGGGTAGGGCGGTACCCGGGACCGCCTGCGTCCCGGGTACCGCCCGCCAACCCCCCTCGGGTCAGCTCACGTTGACGGCGGACCAGGCGGCCGCCACCGCGTTGTACTCGGTGCTGCCGGAGCCGTACAGGGCGGCCGCGGCGCTCAGCGTGCCGGTGCGGGCCGACTTGTAGTTGGTCGTCGACGTGAAGTACGTCGTCAGCGCCTTGTACCAGATCTGCAGCGCCTTGGCGCGGCCGATGCCGGTGACCGTGGAGCCGTTGTACGTCGGCGAGTTGTAGCTCACCCCGTTGATCGTCTTCGAGCCGCTGCCCTCGGACAGCAGGTAGAAGAAGTGGTTGGCGACACCCGACGAGTAGTGCACGTCGAGGTTCTTCACGGACGAGGACCAGTAGTCGGCGCTGCCGCCGTCCTTGCTGGGCTTGTCCATGTAGCGCAGCGGGCTGCCGTCGCCGTTGATGTCGATCTTCTCGCCGATCAGGTAGTCACCCGGGTCGGAGGCGTTGGCGGCGTAGAACTCCACGCCGGTGCCGAAGATGTCGGAGGTGGCCTCGTTCAGACCGCCCGACTCACCCGAGTAGTTGAGCCCGGCGGTGTTCGAGGTGACACCGTGGCTCATCTCGTGGCCGGCCACGTCCAGCGAGGTCAGCGGGTGGGTGTTGCCGTCACCGTCGCCGTAGGTCATGCAGAAGCAGCTGTCGTCCCAGAAGGCGTTGACGTAGTTGCTGCTGTAGTGGACCCGGGAGTAGGCGCCGACACCGTCGTTCTTGATGCCGCTGCGGCCGAAGGTGGCCTTGTAGAAGTCCCAGGTCTCCTGCGCGCCGTAGGCGGCGTCCGCGGCCGCCGTCACGTCGGTGCTGGAGCTGGAGGCGGCGCCGGTGCCCCAGGTGTTGGTGGTGTTGGTGAACAGCGTCCCGGTGCCCGACGTGCCGTGCTTCAGGTTGTACGTCTTGTGGTTGCCGCGCGAGCCGTCGGTCAGCGAGTACGTCGAACCCGACAGCGTGGTGGTCAGGCTGACCGTGCCCGAGTACAGCGTCTTGCCGGTGCCGGTCGCGTTCTCGATGCCCTGGTACTCGAAGAGCTTCTTGCCGGTCGCGGCGTCGGTGATGACGTGCAGCTGGTTCGGGGTGCCGTCGTCCTGCAGGCCGCCGACGATGGTCTCGTAGGCGAGGACGGGCGTGCCGGAGCCGGCCCAGATCACCTTGCGGGCGCCGTCCGCGGTGGACTTGGCGGAGCCGAGGCTCTTGGCGGCGGACACCGCCTGCTTCTCCGCCTTGGCCGCGGTGATCTGCGGCTTGAGCGAGGCGACCTTGATGGCCGCCTTGGTCGCTCTGGTGACGCCCTCGGCCTTGCCGGCCTTCGAGGTGTGCACCACGAGGTCGCCGCCGAGGACCGGCAGGCCCGCGTAGGTGCGCTCGTAGCGGGTGTGGACGGTGCCGTCGGCGTCCCTGACGACGTCCTTGACGACCAGCTTCTCCTTGGCGCCGAGGCCTATCTGCTGAGCCGTCTCGGCCACGTCGGCCTGGGCCTTCTGGATGAGCGAGGTGCGTGCGGCGGCCGACAGCAGGGTCGGTGCGGCGGCCGGGTGTGCGATGGCCGTGCCCGCCTGGGTCTGGGCGGAGGCCGCACCGGTGGTCAGACCGGTGGTGAGGAGGGCTCCGGCGGCAACGGCGGTCGCGACGGCCAGAGTCGTGCGCTTGTGACGCGCGTAGAGGGGGGTCACACAAGCTCCTTGTGGTGGGGGAGTCCTCACCCGGCGTGGGGCAGCCGGAGGAGGGGGTGCAGTGAAGTTGTGCGGCGGTTGTCAGGAAGCGTGGCACCAGGGGCGCGTACATGTCATGACCCCGACGTGATGTTGGCCGAAAACCGTCTCCCCGGTGAACGTTTCAAGAATGTAAACGGGCGCCGCCCCCGGGAGTGGGACCCCCCGGGGCGGCGCCCTCGTTCCGATGCCGTCACCCGCGGTCTACGGGAACGTCAGCTTCCAGCTGTTGATCTTCCCGACGTCCTGTGCCGCCTGATCCTGAACCCGCAACTTCCAGGTCCCGTTGGCTGTTTCGGACGAGGCGTTGACCGTGTAGGTCGCCTGCACGTTGTCCGCCGAGTCGGAGGAGCTGAAGTTCTTCAGGCGGTACGCGGTGCCCGACGGACCCAGCAGATCGATCACCAGGTCGCCCCGCCAGGTGTGTGTGATGTCCACGCTCACCTGAAGGTTGCTTGGCGCGTTTCCGCTCCTGCCCGAGACGGTGATGGAGGAGGTGACGGCGGGCCCGTTGTCCGGGATCGACACGGGTGTCGTGTTCTCGTACGACGTCCCGCCTCCGCCGCCCCCGCCGGAGCGCGAGCCGACCGCGATGGCCGCCCAGGCGTCCTGCACCGCCTTGTACTCGGCGCTCGTCGTGCCGTACAGCTCCCCGGCCGCCGCCAGGGTGCCGGTGCGGGCGGAGGCGTAGTTGGTGGTGGACGTGAACTTGGTGGTCAGCGCCCGGTACCAGATCTGCAGCGCCTTGTCCCGGCCGATGCCGGTGACCGGAAGCCCGTCCGCGGTGGGCGAGTTGTAGCTGACGCCGTTGATGACCTTGGCGCCGCTGCCCTCGCTCAGCAGATAGAAGAAGTGGTTGGCCGGACCGGACGAGTAGTGCACGTCCAGGTTGCCGAGCCCCGAGTACCAGCTGTCCTTGGACGAGCCGTCCTTGCTGGGCTTGTCCATGTAGCGCAGCGGGGTGCCGTCGCCGTTGATGTCGATCTTCTCGCCGATGAGGTAGTCGCCGACGTCGGTCGAGTTGTTGGCGTAGAACTCCACGCCGGTGCCGAAGATGTCGGAGGTGGCCTCGTTCAACCCACCCGACTCACCGCTGTAGTTGAGGCCCGCGGTGTTCGAGGTGACGCCGTGGCTCATCTCGTGGCCGGCCACGTCGATGGCGGTCAGCGGGTCCGCGTTGCCGGAGCCGTCGCCGTAGGTCATGCAGAAGCAGCTGTCGTCCCAGAACGCGTTCACGTACGAGTTGCCGTAGTGGACGCGGGAGTAGGCGCCGACGCCGTTGTTCTTGATGCCGCTGCGGCCGAAGGTGTTCTTGTAGAAGTCCCAGGTCTCCGCGGCCCCGTAGTGCGCGTCGGCGCCCGCCGTCGCGGCGTTCGACGTGGTCCCGTTGCCCCAGGTGTTGGACGTCTGCGAGAACAGCGTGCCGGTGCCGGACGTACCGTGGTTCAGGTTGTACGTCTTGTGGCCGCCGCGGTCGCCGTCGGTCAGCGTGTAGTTCGAGCCCGACTGGGTCGTCGTCAGCGAGACCGTGCCGCTGTACTGGGTGTTGCCGACACCGGTCGCGGTCTCGATGCCCTGGTACTCGAAGAGCTTCTTGCCCGTGGTCGCGTCCGTGATGAGGTGCAGCTGGTTCGGCGTGCCGTCGTCCTGGAAGCCGCCGATGACGGTCTCGTACGCCAGGACGGGCTTGCCGCTCGCCGCCCAGACGACCTCGCGGGCGCCGTCGGCGCTCGCCTTGGTGCCGCCGAGGGCCTTCGCCCGGCTGACGGCCTGCTTCTCGGCGGTCGCCTTCGTGATGTCCGGGGTCAGGTCCGCGACCTTGATCGCCGCGTTCGTCGCCTTGATGACGTCCTTGGTGGCGCCCGACTTGGCGGTGTCGACGACCAGGTCCCCGCCGAGGACCGGCAGTCCGGCGTAGGTGCGCTCGTAGCGGGTGTGCACGGTGCCGTCCGCGTCCTTGACGACGTCCCGGGCTATCAGCTTCTCCTTGGCCCCCAGGCCGATGTCCCGGGCGGTCTGCGCGCGGGCGGTGTCGGCGTCGCGCAGCAGTTCGGCGCGCTGCGAGGGGGAGAGGTGCACTGCCGCGTGGGCGGGGTTGCCCTTGACCGCGGCCGACGGCGTCTTCTGGGCGGGGGCGGCGGACGCCGCGCCCGACTGGACGGCCGCGGCGAGCAGGGCGGTGACCCCGGCGAGGGCCACGGCGGCGGCCCGGCGGTGCGCGGTGGGGGAGGTGCGTCTGCGAGAGGAACTGCTTCTCAACACTGACTCCTTCTGCATGGCCACGGGGTGCGCGGCCAGGGGAGATCCGGACGGTGGGTCGACCGTCCGGGCAGAACTGGGGGTGGAGCTGTGGGGTTGCTGTGTTGAAGCTGTGGGAAGGGTGGCAGCAGTCTGCGGTTTCTGTCAGGACCGCGTCAGAAAGTTGGCCGGAAATGGTTCGTTGTCCGGAGGTTCATGTTCGGTATGCGGACCATTGGCCGGTCGTCCGGCGCCCCTGGTGTACCGGTCGGTTCCGGCGCCCCTGGTGCAGGGTCACCCGTGCCAGGTCCGCCACAGCGCCGCGTACGCCCCCTGCGCGGTCACCAGCTCCTCGTGCGTGCCGAGTTCGGTGAGGAGGCCGTCCTCCATGACCGCCACGCGGTCCGCGTCATGGGCGGTGTGCAGACGGTGGGCGATGGCGATGACGGTACGGCCCTCCAGCACGGCCGCCAGGGCGCGCTCGGTGTGCCGGGCGGTCGTCGGGTCCAGCAGCGCGGTCGCCTCGTCGAGGATCAGCGTGTGCGGGTCGGCCAGCACCACCCGGGCGAGGGCGAGTTGCTGCGCCTGGGAGCCGTCCGTGCGGCGGCCCCCCTCGCCGAGCCTCGTGTCGAGACCGTCCGGCAGCTCCCGCACCCACTCGTCGGCGCCCACCGCCGTGAGCGCCGCCCACAACTCCGCGTCCGACGCGGTGGGTTCGGCGATACGGAGGTTGTCGCGGACGGTGCCGAGGAAGACGTGGTGCTCCTGGGTGACCAGGACGACCTGCCGGCGCAGCTGCTCGGGGCCTAGCTCGACGACGGGCACACCGCCCACGGTCACCGTGCCCTCGGTCGGCGCGTCGACGCCCGCGAGGAGCCGGCTGAGGGTCGTCTTCCCCGCGCCGGACGGGCCGACGACGGCCAGCCGCTCACCGGGCCGCACCGTCAGGTCGACCCCGCGCAGCACCTCGCCCCCGCGGTCGTAGGCGTACCGCACCCCCCTCACGTCGATCCGGTCGTCGGCCGGCGCGGCGGCGTCCGTCGTCTCCGTCCGCGGGGCCCGGGCCAGCCCCTCCACGCGGGCGAACGAGGCGCCGCTGTTCTGCAGTTGCTCGACCCGCATCAGGATCTCGTCGAGGGGGCCGCTGAGCCGCTGCAGATACAGCGCCGCCGTGACGACCGCGCCCAGGCTGAGGGTGCCGCGGTCGTGCAGCAGGCCGCCGACGAGGAGGACGGAGGCGACCGGGACGAGGTAGCAGATCTCGACCGACGGGAAGAACACGGTGCGCAGGAACAGGGTGTAGAGGCGGGTGCGGCGGGAGGTCTCCAGGGCGTCGCGGCTCGCCGAGACACGGCGCTTCTCCAGGCGCAGCGCCTCGACCGTACGGGCGCCGGAGGCCGTGGCCGCGAGGATCTCGGCGACGTCGGAGGTGGCGGCCCCCTCGGCGAGGTAGCCCGCCCGCGCCCTGGCCAGATACCAGCGCAGGGCGCACCAGATGCCGACCAGCCCGAGCAGTCCGCAGCCGCCGAGCAGGGGGTTCAGGGCGAACACCGCGCCGAGCAGGAACAGCGCCTGAACGCCGTTGACGAGCAGGTCCGGGCCGACGTCGCGCAGGGTGGTGCCGACCAGGGCGACGTCCGCCGTGCCGCGGGCGGTGAGGTCGCCGGTGCCGGCGCGTTCCACCACGGCGGCGGGCAGGGCGAGGGCGCGGTCGACGAACTGTTCGCGGACGCGGGCGAGGGTGCGCTCGCCGAAGCGGTGGCCTGTGTAGCGGGCCCAGCGGGCCAGCATGAGCTGGGCGACGGAGCAGAGCAGGATGGCCAGGGCGAGGTGGTCGACGGCGCCTACGCCCTTGCCGGCGCGGACGTCGTCGACGATGCGGCCGACCAGGTAGGGGCCGGCGAGGCCCGCTGCGGCGGCGAGGGCGTTGAGGGTGAGGGTGGCGGTGAATGACTTTGCGTCCGCGCGGAGGAGGCGGAACATTGCTCGGCGGACGTCTTGGGGGGCGGCTACGGGGAGTTTGGACGGGGAGAGCTCGGGGGGTTCGGTGCGTTGCGATCTGCGGGAGCGTTGGGGCTGGTCGCGCAGTTCCCCGCGCCCCTGAGGGAGTTGTCCGGCTGTCACCTCAATGCCTCCTCGGCGTCTTCGTCCCGGGCCACCAACGCCCGATAACCCGACGCTCCTTCGACCAACTCACGATGGGTGCCCACGGCCTCCACCTTGCCCTCGACCAGGAAGTACACGACGTCCGCCCGGTCAAGGACCAGCGGGGACGTGGTCGTGACCAGGGTCGTACGGCCCTGCCTCGCCTCCCGCAGCCGCTGTGCCACCCGGGCCTCCGTGTGGGCGTCCAGGGCCGACGTCGGTTCGACGGCGAGGAGGATCTCGGGGGCGGCGAGCAGGGCGCGGGTCAGTCGGACGCGTTGGCGTTGGCCGCCGGAGAGGTTGCGGGCCTGGGCGTCGATCGGGGAGTCGAGGCCGTCGGGCAGGCCCTGGACGATGTCCTCCGCGACCGCTGCGCGCACGGCCCGTTCGATGTCCTGCTCCCGGCGTTCCTCGCGTCCGGCGATCAGGGACCGCAGCGGTTCCGCGAACAGGTCGGCCTCGTGGTCGGCGACCAGGATGTGCTCCCTGACCTGCTTCAGGGCGATCTCGTCGAGCGGGACGCCGCCCCAGGTGGCCGTGGAGGGCGTGTAGCGGCCGAGGCGGTCGACCACCGCGGCCGCGTCGGCCGGGCGGGCGCAGGCCAGGGCGGTGAGGCGGCCCGGGGCCACCCGTACACCGGACTGCGGGTCGTGCAGTGCTGACGGCTCGGCGGGCGCGTCGCGGGTGCCGGTGTCCGTCAACGGCTCCAGGCGCAGGAACCGTACGACCCGGCGGGCCGACACCAGGCCCCGGCTGATCTGGTAGCCGCACTCGACCCAGAAGGCCACCGGGCCCACCAGTACCGCGACATAGCCGTAGACGGAGACCAACTCGCCGATGGTGATGGAGCCCTGGGCGGCGAGGCGGGCGGCGAGCCAGGTGACGACGGCGAGGAAGAGGGTGGGCAGGCCGACGCCCAGGGCCTGGACCCAGCTGGTGACCGCGCCGACCCGGTAGCCCTGGCGGCGCAGGCGCTGTGAGTCGCGCTGGAAGGCATCCGCGAACAGGCCCTTGCCGCCGAGTCCGTTGAGGACGCGCAGTCCGCCCGCGAGGTCGGCGATACGGGCCGTGAGGACGCCCTGCCGCTCCCGGTACTCCGTCTCGGTGCCCTGCAGCCGGGCGAGCAGCGGTCCGACGAGGACGACGATGAGGGGGAGCCCGAGCAGGACGACGGCTGCGATGAGGGGCGAGACGGCGAGCAGGAGGCCGGCCACCACCAGATACGCCACGACGGCACCGACCCCGGGACCGACCACGGTGAGTGACTGGCTGATCGTCTGGACGTCGCCCACCCCGATGGTGACGACCTCGCCCGCGCCCACCCGGCGGTGCAGCGCGGCCCCCAGGCGGACCGCCTGTCCCACGATCACCTTCACCGTGCGGAAGTTGGCGTCCATCCGTACCCGGGTCATCGTGCGGTGGCGCATGATGCTCAGCCAGCTGTTGAACGCCCCGACCGCGAACAGGGCGGCCGTCCAGCGGGCGAGAGCCGGGTAGTCGCCGGGTTCGAGGCCCTGGTCGATCGCCCGGGACAGGAGATACGGCGTGGCGGCCAGCAGGACCATCCACATGCTGCCCAGCACGGCCCCGGCGAGCGAGCGGCCGGGCTGGCAGCGCACCAGCCAGAGCAGAAAGCGGGCGCCGCCGCGACGGTCGGGTTCGCCCGGCTCCTCGTAAGCGTCGATCATGCTTCCCCGATCCCGGATCCGCGGATTCCTCTTGCACCGGCGGACTTGGAGGTTACCGACGGTGAGGACGGGCTGCCCATCGAATTAATCCCCGGGGCGCGGAGCCCGGTCGTCACGCCAGGCTGTCGCGCCAGGCCCGGTGCAGATCGGCGAAACGGCCCGTACCGGCGACGAGGTCGGCCGGGGTGCCGTCCTCGACGATGCGGCCGTGCTCCATGACCAGGACCCGGTCCGCGATCTCCACCGTCGACAGCCGGTGCGCGATCACCACGGCCGTACGGCCGCGCAGCACGGTCAGCATGGCGCGCTGCACGGCCCGTTCGCCCGGGATGTCGAGGGAGCTGGTCGCCTCGTCGAGGATGAGCACGGCCGGGTCGGCGAGCAGGGCGCGGGCGAAGGCCACCAGTTGGCGCTGCCCCGCCGAGATGCGCCCGCCGCGCTTGCGTACGTCGGTGTCGTAGCCGTCGGGCAGGGAGCTGATGAACTCGTGCGCGCCGATCGCCTTCGCGGCCCGCTCGATCTCCTCCCGGGTCGCCTCCGGCCGCCCGATGGCGATGTTCTCGGCGACCGTGCCGGAGAACAGGAACGCCTCCTGCGTCACCATCACCACCCCGCGCCGCAGTTCGGGCACGGCCAGGTCGCGCAGGTCGACGCCGTCCAGGAGCACCCGGCCGTCGGAGGGGTCGTAGAAGCGGGCGAGCAGTTTGGCCAGCGTCGACTTGCCGGCGCCCGTCGAGCCGACGACGGCGACCGTCTGCCCGGCGGGGAGGGTCAGGTCGAAGCGGGGCAGGACCTCGCCGCCGGTGCGGTAGCCGAAGCGGACGCCGTCG
Source organism: Streptomyces sp. NPDC006476 (assembly GCF_040612015.1). Taxonomy (NCBI): domain Bacteria; kingdom Bacillati; phylum Actinomycetota; class Actinomycetes; order Kitasatosporales; family Streptomycetaceae; genus Streptomyces; species Streptomyces sp. NPDC006476. The sequence continues at coordinate 14,812 of NZ_JBEXPK010000027.1, forward strand.
AAGACGACCTCGCGGCCGGGGTGTTCGCTCTTGAGGGGCGGCAGTTCGCGGGGCTCGGAGGGGGCGGGGACGGACGGGGTCTGGGCGAGCAGCCCGGCGATCTTCTCCAGGGAGGCGGCCGCCGACTGGTAGGAGTTCAGGAACATGCCGAGCCGGTCGATCGGGTCGTACAGGCGGCGCAGATAGAGCACCGCCGCGGCCAGCACGCCCAGTTCCAGCGAGCCGCCCGCGACCCGGTAGGCGCCCCACAGCACGATCACCGCGACCGCCGTGTTGGCGACCAGGCGCGAGCCGATGACATAGCGGGCCATCTCCAGCAGGGCGTCGCCGTTGACCCGTTCGTGCCGCCGGTTGAGCACCCGGAACTCGGCGTCGTTGGCGTCCTCACGGCGGAAGGCGCGCACCGGGCGGATGCCGTTCATCGTCTCCACGAACTTCACGATGACGGCGGCGATGGCGGTGGAGCGCACCCGGTACACCCGCACCGCACGGCGCCGGTAGACCCGTACCAGCAGATACAGCGGCACGAAGGACGCCACCGCGACCGCGCCGAGGCCGAGGTCCAGCCAGAGCAGCATCGCCGAGATGTAGACGAACGACAGGACGACCGTCACCAGCTCCTGCAGGCCCTCGTTCAGCAGCTCCCGCAGCGACTCGACGTCCGTGGTGGAGCGGGAGATCAGGCGGCCGCTCGTGTAGCGCTCGTGGAAGTCGATGCTGAGCGCCTGGGCGTGGCGGAAGATCCGGCCGCGCAGGTCGAGCAGCACGTCCTGGCTGACGCGGGTGGAGGCGATGACGAACGCGTACTGCAGCCCGCCGGAGACCAGCGCGCACAGAAGGTACCCGGCGCCGACCGCGATCAGCGGACCGTGGTCGTCGCGCCGGAACGCCGGCACGGCGCTGTCGATCGCGTACGCCACCAGCAGCGGGCCCGCCTGCACTGCCGCCTGCTGGAGCAGCAGCAGGAAACTGGTGAAGGCGACCCGGGCCTTCATGGGGGCGAGCAGGGAGCGCAGCAGCGCGCGGGTGGCGCCCGGGGGCATGGGCAGGACGTCCCGGTCGAAGGGGTCGCCGGCGTCCTTGGGTCGGGGCAGATCCGGTTCGTCGTCGGCCGTCGGGACGGATGTCGTCGGGGCCGTCATCGCTCGTCCTCCGCTTCCTCGGTGCCGGACATCAGATGGGCGTACTCGGCGTTGGTGCGCAGCAGTTCCTGATGGGTGCCGACGGCGGTGATCCGGCCGCCGGAGAGCAGGGCGACCCGGTCGGCGAGCAGGACGGTGGAGGGGCGGTGGGCCACGATCAGGGCGGTGGTGTCGGCGAGGACGTCCCGCAGGGCTGCCTCCACGGCGGCCTCCGTGTGCACGTCCAGCGCGGACAGCGGGTCGTCCAGGACCAGGAACCGGGGTCTGCCGACGACCGCCCGGGCGAGCGCCAGCCGCTGCCGCTGGCCGCCGGAGAGGCTGAGGCCCTGCTCGCCGACCTGGGTGTCGGTGCCCTGAGGGAGGGCGTGCGCGAAGTCGGCCTGCGCCACCGCGAGGGCGCGGTTCAGCTCGCCGGCGCCCGCGCTGTCGCCCGCACCCATGAGGACGTTCTCCCCGACGCTCGCCGAGAAGAGCGTGGGCTCCTCGAAGGCCATGGCGACCTGGGCGCGCAGCTCCTCGCGGGACATGGCGGCGATGTCCGCGCCGTCCAGGGTGATACGGCCGGACGTCACCTCGTGCAGGCGGGGGACGAGCGCGGTGAGGGTCGTCTTTCCGCTTCCGGTGGCGCCGACGAGGGCCATGGACTCGCCGGGCCGGATGTGCAGGTCGACGCGGTCGAGGACGGGCGGGGAGTCGGGCGGCGCGTCGGGGTAGCGGAAGCGGACGCCGTGGAAGCGCAGTCCGCGTTCCCCGGAGCGCGGTGCGTCGGCGCCGACGGCGGGGTCCTCCGGTGCCTCGTCCATCACCTCGAAGTACCGCTCTGTCGCCGTCGCCGCCTCCTGGCTCATCGCCAGCAGGAAGCCGATCGACTCCACCGGCCAGCGCAGCGCCAGGGCCGTCGACAGGAACGCGACCAGCGTCCCCGCCGTCAGCGAGCCGTCGGAGACCTGCACCGAACCCACCACCAGCGCCGCGCCGATGGCGACCTCGGGCAGGGTGACGATGACCGCCCAGATCGTCGCCAGCAGCCCCGCCTTGCGCAGCTCCGTCCCCCGCAGGGTCCGCGCCAGCTCCCGGAACGCCCGCGCCTGGCTGCGGTGCCGGCCGAACCCCTTGATGATCCGGATGCCGAGCACGCTCTCCTCGACGACCGTGGTCAGATCGCCGACCTGGTCCTGCGCGAGGCGCGCCACATGGGCGTACCGCTTCTCGAAGATCACGCACATGACCATCACCGGCACGGCCGGCCCGAGGATCACCAGCCCCAGCGTCCAGTCCTGGAGCACCATGATGACCACGCCGATCAGAATGGTCACGAAGTTGACCAGCAGGAACGTCAGCGGGAAGGCCAGGAACATGCGCAGCAGCATCAGGTCCGTGGTGCCCCGCGACAGCAACTGGCCCGAGGCCCAGCGGTCGTGGAAGGCGACGGGGAGCCGCTGCAGATGCCGGTACAGATCCGCCCGCATGCCCGCTTCGACGCTCGACAGCGGGCGCGCCACCAGCCAGCGCCGCAGCCCGAACAGCACCGCCTCCCCGACGCCGAGCAGCAGCAGGTACAGCGCGCCCAGCCACACGCCGGCCGGGTCCCGGTCGGCCACCGGACCGTCCACCATCCACTTCAGGACCAGCGGGATGACCAGACCTACGCAGGAGGCGAGGACCGCCACGGCGGCGGCGCTCAGCAGCCGCGCCCGCACGGGCCGCACATAGGGCCACAGACGCAGCAGGGTTCGTACGGCCGATCGGTCCTTGGTGGTTGCACGTGTCGTGGGCATCAAGGTGAGCGTACGGACCGGCACTGACATCGCCCACCGAGTTTTGGCCGGACCGGGGTCGGCCGCTGGTCCTACGACCTGCGCGTTCGAGGGGTCGTACACCGGCATCAACCGATCGGCTGATGCGCCTTCGAGCGCGACGGCCGATGTGGTGGCCGGCCGTCCACCGCGAACCTGATGCCATGTCCGTCATCGAAGTCAGCGAACTGCGCAAGTCCTACGGCGGCCGGCCCGTCGTCGACGGCGTCTCCTTCGCCGTCGAGGAGGGCGAGATCTTCGGGATCCTCGGCCCGAACGGCGCCGGCAAGACCACCACCGTCGAGTGCGTCGAGGGACTGCGTGTCCCCGACGGCGGCCGCGTCCGCGTCACCGGCCTCGACCCCGTCGCCGACCACGCGCGCGTGGCCCGCGTGCTCGGCGCCCAGCTGCAGCAGAGCGAGCTGCAGCCCAAGCTCACCGTCCGCGAGGCGCTGGAGCTGTACGCCTCCTTCTATCCCCACCCGCTCGACTGGGCGCCGCTCGCCGAGCGCCTGGGGCTCACCGCGAAGCTCGGCACCCGCTTCGCCAAGCTGTCGGGCGGTCAGAAACAACGCCTCTTCATCGCCCTGGCGTTGATCGGCAACCCGCGCGTCGTCGTCCTCGACGAGCTCACCACCGGCCTGGACCCGCGGGCCCGCCGGGACACCTGGCAGCTGATCGAGGACGTCCGGGCGAGCGGGGTGACGGTCCTGCTGGTCACCCACTTCATGGAGGAGGCGCAGCGGCTGTGCGACCGGATCGCCGTCATCGACAAGGGACGGGTGGCCGCCCTGGACACCCCGGCCGGTCTGATCCGCCGCTCGGCGGGCGCCACCGTCATCAGCTTCACCCCGTCCGCCCCACTGGACGACGGTGACCTCCAGGCCCTCCCCGCGCTCGCGTCCGTCGAGCACAAGGACGGCCGGATCACGCTGGCCGGCACCGACGAGACCGTCAACGCCGTCATCACCCTCCTCGCACGCCACCGCGTCACCGCCCACCAGCTCCGCGTCGTGGACGCCACGCTCGACGACGCCTTCCTCGACCTGACGAAGGCCGACACGGAGGCCGACACCAAGGAGACAGCGTCATGAGCACCGCCGTACTGCGCACCGAGGTCCGGCTCTTCCGCCGCGAACCCGGCGCCATCTTCTGGATCCTGCTCTTCCCCACCCTGCTGCTGGTGATCCTCGGCTCCATCCCCGGATTCCGGGAGCACCAGAAGGACCTCGGCGGGCTGCGCACCATCGACGTCTACGTCCCGGTGGCCGTCCTGCTCGGCCTGATCGTCGGGGGCCTGCAGTCCATGCCGCAGACCCTCACCGGATACCGGGAGCGCGGCATCCTGCGCCGGATGGCCACCACACCGGTCCGCCCGTCCGCCCTGCTGTCCGCGCAGATGGTGGTGTACGGCGCCGCCGCCCTCGCGTCGGCGCTGCTCGCCCTCGCGGTCGGCCGGCTCGGCTTCGACGTACGACTGCCCGAGCAGCCCCTCGGATACGGCCTCGCGCTCGTCCTCGCCGTACTGGCCGCCCTCGCCCTCGGATCGGTGGTGTCCGCGCTGTCCCGCACGACGAAGATCGCCGGCGCGATCGGATCGGCCGTGTTCTTCCCCGCGATGTTCTGCGCCGGAGTCTGGCTGCCGGTGCAGTCCATGCCGCATCTGATGGGCAGGATCGTCGGGTACACCCCCTTCGGAGCGGCGGCCCAGGCGCTGAACCAGGCGGCCGCCGGGCACTGGCCGGGGTGGGGTCACCTGGGAGTGCTGGTGGTGTGGATCCTGCTGCTGACCGGCGCCGCGGGCCGCTGGTTCCGCTGGGAGTAGGGACGGGGCCGTGCAGACTGGGGAGATGACCGCGAGGGACAGCCAGATCGAGCGGCGCTGGGATCAGCTGCACACGTGGGGGCCCTACGCCCTGCTCGCCACCGGTCTCGGCCCCGCGATCGCCATGGCCGATCCGCGGGCCCACCCGGTCAGGTGGTACACCGGCTGGGCCCTGGTCGGCTGCGCGGTCGTACTCCAGCTGCTGTGGCACGGATACCGGCTGCGCCGGCCCGACCGGGCCCGTACCCCGTCCCGGCTCGGCACGGCGTACTACGTCGTCCGGTGGGCCCTCGCCTTCGCCCTCACCTGGCTCAACCCGTTCTTCGCCTTCTACGCCGCCAGCGGCTACATGGACGCCGACGAGACCATCCCGGGCAGCAGATGGCAGCGGCTCGGTCTGTTCGCGAGCGCGATCACGGTGGCCGCGGCGCAGACCGGCGGGATGCCGTTCACCAGCGGGCTCCAGTGGCTGGTGTTCGCCGCGCTCCTGTTCTTCAACTCCGGCCTGCAGATGGTGGTCGCCCACCTCACCACACAGGAGACCCAGCGCTCCCACGAGCGCAAGGAGACGATCGCGGAACTCGAGCGCACCAACGCCGCCCTGCAGCAGGCCCTCGACGAGAACGCCGCCCTGCACGCCCAACTCCTCGTCCAGGCACGGGAAGCGGGGGTCGCCGACGAACGCCGGCGTCTCGCGGCGGAGATCCACGACACCATCGCCCAGGGCCTGACCGGCATCATCGCCCAGCTCCAGGTCGTCGCGAACACCCCGGAACGGGAGCCGGCCCGCCGGCACCTGGACCGCGCCATGGAACTGGCCCGGCACAGCCTCGGCGAGGCCCGCCGCTCCGTGCACAACCTCGCCCCGGTCGCCCTGGAGAACGACGGCCTCCCCGAAGCGCTCAAGAAGACCGTCGCCGAATGGGGCGAACGGACCGGGGTGCGCGCCGAGTTCACCGTCACCGGCACCGCCGAACAGCTCCACGAGGAGGTCTCCGCCACCCTCCTGCGGATCGTCCAGGAGGCCCTGTCCAACGCCGCGCGGCACGCCCGCGCCACCCGGGTCGGTGTCACCCTCTCCTTCCTCGGCGAGGAGGTCATCCTCGACATCCGCGACGACGGCACCGGCTTCGACCCGCTCACCGTCCCCGCCCGCACCAGCACCGGCGGCTTCGGCCTCGACGGCATGCGCGCCCGCGCCGAACGCATCGCCGGCACCCTCACCGTGGAGTCCGAGCCGGGGCACGGCACGGCCCTGTCGGCTCGCGTACCGTTGGTCCGCCATGACCAGTGACCTCGTGACCCTGCTGATCGTCGACGACCACCCGGTCGTGCGCGACGGCCTGCGCGGCATGTTCGAGTCCGCGCCCGGCTTCACCGTCCTCGGCGAGGCCGCCAACGGCGTCGAGGCTGTGGACCGCGCGGCCGAACTCGACCCGGACGTCGTCCTGATGGACCTGCGCATGCCGGGCGGCGGGGGAGTGGACGCCATCCGCGAACTGACCCGCCGCGGCGCCCGGGCCAAGGTCCTGGTCCTGACGACGTACGACACCGACTCCGACACCCTGCCCGCGATCGAGGCCGGCGCCACCGGCTACCTCCTCAAGGACGCCCCCCGCGACGAGCTGTTCAGCGCCGTCCGGGCGGCGGCCGACGGCCGTACCGTCCTGTCCCCGGCCGTCGCCTCCCGCCTGGTCTCGGCCGTGCGCGCCCCCGGCAACGAACCCCTCTCCGCGCGCGAGCGCGAGGTCCTCGCCCTGGTCGCCAGAGGCACCTCCAACCGGGAGATCGCCCGCGAACTGTTCATCAGCGAGGCGACCGTGAAGACCCATCTCACCCACCTGTACGCCAAGTTGGGCGTCAGCGACCGCGCGGCAGCGGTGGCCACCGCGTACCAGAGGGGCATCCTCGGCTAGTCCGGGTAGGGCAGCAGGGTGCCGGCGACCCTCTCCCAGGCGTCCTTCAGTTCCGCGAGCAACTCCGGCTCGTCCGGCGCCAGATCGGCCTGCTCGCGCAGGTCGGCGCCGAGGTCGTAGAGGTGGTCGTCGCCGTCGGAGTCCTGGTAGTACTTCCACCTCCCGCGCCGCAGGGCCCGGTTGTCCCGCACCCGCCAGAACAGGTCACGTTCCGGGAGCCGTTCGCCGCGCAGCAGATAGCCGGCGAGGCTGGTGCCGTCGAGGGGATACGCCGGGTCGGGGCGGGCGCCTGCCACCTCCAGGAAGGTCGCCGTCCAGTCGGGGGAGAAGTTCGGCTCGTGGCTGACCTGGTTGCCGTCGATCCGGTGCGGCCAGCGCACGATGGTCGGAACGCGGATCCCGCCCTCCTGCAGCACGAACTTCTCGCCGCTGAGCGGCCACAGGTACGACCAGCGCTCACCGCCGTTGTCGCTGGCGAAGTACACCAGCGTGTGCTCCTCCTGCCCGGAGCGGCGCAGCGCGGCGAGCACCTCGCCGACGGCCGCGTCCAGGCTCTCCACCATCTCCGTGTACTTGGCGACGGAACCGCCGTCCCAGTGGTTGAGGGCGTCGCTGATCTCCAGCTGTGTCTTCGCCGCCCGGATCTTCGCGGCGATCTCGGCGCCGGTCTCCGCGTCCCCCTCGGCCAGCCACGGCCAGTGCGGGGTGGTGAAGTTGAGGTTGAGCAGCCAGGGCCGGTCGTGCTTGCGGCGCACGTACTCCACGGCCCGCTCGGTCAGGACGTTCGTGTAGTACCGCAGGTCCTTGTACTCGGCGTCGCCCTCGTAGAGATCGTAGTCACCGAGCTGCCCGAGCTTGGAGAAGTACTCCAGGACGCCCCCGTGATTGCCGAAGAACTCGTCCCAACCGGACTTGGTGGGGCTGTAGTGGGGCAGCCAGCCGCAGTGCCACTTGCCGATGAGCGCGGTGGCGTAGCCGGCCTTCCTCAGCAGCGAGGCGAGGGTCGGGTGACTCGGGTCCAGCCCCTGCGACCGGTCGTTGATCGGCTCCGCGAGTCCGCCCTTCGTACGCCCCGGATACCGCCCGGTGTAGAGGCTGAACCGGGTCGGCGAGCAGGTCGAGGACCCCGAGTACGCGTCGGTGAACCGTAAGCCCTGCCGGGCCAGCCGATCCAGGTGCGGGGTTTTGATGTGCGGGGCGCCGTAGGAGGAGAGGTCGGCCCAGCCGAGGTCGTCACCGAGGATGACCAGGAGGTTGGGGCGCTGTCCGGACGCGGTGGTCCGGGCTCTGAAGGGCTGTTCGGCGGGGGCGGCCTGGGCCGCGTCGGCGGTGGTGCCCGCACCGGCGACGGCGGTCACGGCACCACCCCCGACCAGCCCGGCGAAGGAACGTCGGGAGATCTCAGACATGTGCCTCAGTCGATCAGCGGTCGATGAGCCGTGGCCAGGGGTACGGCCGGGATTTCACCGCTCCGCAACGTTGCCTCAGCCCACCACCCGCAACAACAACACCGCCCGCGCCGGCACCGTCACCGCCGTCCCCGCCCGGTGCTCCACCCCCGGCTCCTCCGACTGTGTCTCCCTCGACGTGTCGACGACCACCTCGTACCGCTCCGCCCACGGCGGACCCGGCAGCAGGAAGGTGACGGGACGGTCACCGGCGTGCAGGACGGCGAGGAAGCTGTCGTCGAGGACGGGGTCACCGTGCTCGTCCCGGCCGGGGATGTCCCGGCCGGAGAGGTACATGCCCAGCGTGCCGGCGGGCGCGTACCAGTCGCGTTCCGTCATCTCCGTGCCGCGGGATGTGAACCAGGCGAGGTCGCGCAGTCCGTCCGCCGAGTGGGCGCGGCCCGAGAAGAAGGCGCGGCGGCGCAGCACCGGATGCCGGTGGCGCAGGGCGATCAGCCGGGAGGTGAGGTCGAACAGCGCCCGCCAGCCGGGCTGCTCCAGCAACTCCCAGTCCAGCCAGCTGATTTCGTTGTCCTGGCAGTACGCGTTGTTGTTGCCCCGCTGGGTACGGCCGAGTTCGTCGCCGGCGACCAGCATCGGCACGCCCGTCGACAGCAGCAGGGTGGTCAGCAGATTGCGCAGCTGACGGCGCCGGAGCCCGCGGACGCGCTCGTCGTCCGTCTCGCCCTCGGCCCCGCAGTTCCACGCCCGGTTGTCGTCGGTGCCGTCCCGATTGCCCTCGCCGTTGGCCTCGTTGTGCTTGCGTTCGTACGACACCAGGTCGCGCAGGGTGAAACCGTCGTGCGCGGTGACGAAGTTGACCGAGGCGTAGGGGCGGCGGCCGCCCCAGGCGTAGAGGTCGCTGGAGCCGGACAGGCGGTAGCCCAGGTCCCGCACGTCCGGCAGCGCGCCCCGCCAGAAGTCCCGTACGGCGTTGCGGTACCGGTCGTTCCACTCCGTCCACAGCGGGGGAAAGGCGCCGACCTGGTAGCCGCCCGAGCCCACGTCCCACGGCTCGGCGATCAGCTTCACCCGCCTGAGCACCGGGTCCTGCGCGATCACCGCGAGGAACGGCGACAGCATGTCGACGTCGTGCATGGAGCGGGCCAGCGCGGCCGCCAGGTCGAAGCGGAAGCCGTCGACGCCCATCTCGGTGACCCAGTAGCGCAGGGAGTCGGTGATCAGGCGCAGGACGTGCGGCTGGACCACGTGCAGGGTGTTGCCGCAGCCCGTGTAGTCGGCGTACCTGCGCGCGTCCGACTGGAGCCGGTAGTAGCCGCGGTTGTCGATGCCCTTCAGGGAGAGCGTCGGGCCCAGCTCGCCCGCCTCCGCCGTGTGGTTGTAGACGACGTCCAGGATCACCTCGATGCCGGCCGCGTGCAGCGCGCGCACCATCCGCTTGAACTCGCCGACCTGTTGTCCGGTCGTGCCGGAGGCGGCGTATGTGGCGTGCGGGGCGAAGTAGCCGATGGAGTTGTAGCCCCAGTAGTTCTTCAGCCCCCGGCGCAGCAGATGGTCCTCGTGGGCGAACTGGTGGACGGGGAGCAGCTCGACCGCCGTGACGCCCAGCTTCACCAGGTGCTCGACCGCCGCCGGGTGCGCGAGACCGGCGTACGTGCCGCGCAGCTCCTCCGGGATGCCGGGGTGCAGCTTGGTGAAGCCCCTCACGTGCAGTTCGTAGATGACGGAGTCCGCCCACGGGGTCTTGGGGCGGCGGTCGTCCGACCAGTCGTCGTCGTCATGGACGACGACGCCCTTGGGGACGTACGGCGCCGAGTCCCGGTCGTCGCGGACGGTGTCGGCGACATGCTGCTGCGGCCAGTCACGGACGTGCCCGTACACCTCGGGCGGCAGGCCGAAGTCGCCGTCCACCGCGCGCGCGTACGGGTCGAGCAGCAGCTTCGCCGGGTTCCAGCGGCCGCCCGTCCACGGGTCCCAGCGGCCGTGCACCCGGTAGCCGTACCGCTGCCCCGGCATGACCCCCGGCACGAAGCCGTGCCAGATCTCGTGCGTGAGCTCGGTCAGCCGGGCCCGGGTCTCCTTGCCGCCCTCGTCGAACAGGCACAGCTCCACCGCCTCCGCCCCGCCCGCCCACAGCGCGAAGTTGGTCCCCGCCACACCGTCCGGACCGACCCGGAACCTGGCCCCCAGCGGGGTCGGAGCACCCGGCCGCACCGGCACCGCGGGCACCCTGCGCGGTGCCCCGTTCACGGCGGCGGCCGGAGCGGCGCGCTCCTCCGTCACCGCCTCCTGCTCGGCTGCGCTGGACACCAGACCGCCTCCCACGGCTCCCGGAACGACCTGGCAGGAACACACGGCGTCCCGGCCGCGGCTCCCCTTCGCGTCGCCCTCCCCACAGTTCTGCCCAGACCTTGCCTCGCACTCACGTTTCCCCAGGGCGTGCCTGATCGTTGGGGAGTCCGTGAGGCATGCACACAGGCGCGCACGGCGCGCGGGGGCCGCGCTGGCCGCCGTACTGACATGGGCAGGACTGCTGGCCGGCTGCACTTCGCACGGTGGCGGCGGTATCGACGAGTTGCTCGGCAAACCCCCGGCCCCCGAGGACGTCATCCGCGTCACCCCCGACGACGGCAGCAAGGACGTCCGCCCCGACCGGCGGCTGATGGTCCGGGTGCCCAGCGGGCGCCTGGAGTCGGTGAAGGTCGTCAGGTCCCAGGACGCGCAGGACACCGACGTCCCCGGCCGCGTCTCCGACGACGGACTGCGCTGGGAGCCGACCGACCCGCGGCTGGCGCTGGCCGCCAAGTACACCGTCGACGCGGTCGCGCTGGACGGCCACGGACGCAGATCGGCGCGGCACACGACCTTCACCACCTACGTCCCCGACGAGCGGTTCGTCGGATACGTCACCCCCGAGAACCGCGCGGTCGTCGGCACCGGGATGATCGTCTCCCTGGGGTTCAACCGGGAGATCGACAACCGCGAGGCCGTCGAGCGGGCCATCCGGGTCACCGCCCGCCCGGCCGTCGAGATCCGCCCCCACTGGTTCGGCAAGGACCGCCTCGACTTCCGCCCGGAGCACTACTGGAAGCCCGGCACCCGGGTCACCGTCGATCTGCGGCTGCGGGACGTCGAGGGGGCGCGGGGCGTCTACGGCATCCAGTACAAGACGTTCTCCTTCACCGTCGGCCGCAGCCAGGTCTCCCTGGTCGACGCGGCCCGGCACACCATGGAGGTGCGGCGGGACGGCGCGCTGCTGGCGACCGTGCCCATCACCGCCGGCTCGTCCAAGCACACCACCTACAACGGGAAGATGGTGGTGATGGAGATGCTCGAGGTCACCCGCATGAACAGCCGCACGGTCGGCTTCGGCGGCGAGTACGACATCCCCGACGTCCCGCACGCCATGCGCCTGACCGACTCCGGCACCTTCGTCCACGGCAACTACTGGGCGCCGGACGCCCCCGGGCACGTCAACGTCAGCCACGGCTGCGTGGGGCTCAGGGACGTCAAGGGAGGCGGCTCCGACACCCCCGCCGGCTGGTTCTTCGACCGCAGTCTCGTCGGGGACGTCGTCGAGGTCGTCCACAGCAATGACAAAAAGGTCGCTCCCGACAACGGACTCGGCGGGTGGAACATGGGGTGGAAGGAGTGGAAAGCGGGCAGTTGATGTTGCGACAGAACGGTGACCTTCGGCTGACACCAATCTCAAAACCTCGCGGTTAATATGCGCCAATGCGCTCGCCTGGCGCACAGGGGTGGGGCCTGACCAGGCCCGGGAGGGGAGAACCAGTTGAACGTGCGACCGATATCGGGGGCGTCGGTGGGCGCACGCGGGCGGGGGAGCAAGAAGGTCTCGGCGCTGATACTCGGCGCCCTGCTGCTCACTGTCACCGCGTGCGGCGGGGGCGGCTCGGGCTCCGGGGCCGGGGCGGGTGCCGGCGACGGCAAGGGCAAGGGCGCGGACAGCGCGCAGAGCAAGCAGTCCGAGGCGGTCGTCGCCATCGCCCCCAAGGACGGCGCGACCTCCGTCGACACCAGCGGCGCCCTCAAGATCACCGCGAGCAAGGGGAAGTTGACGCAGGTCGAGGTCAAGGACGCCAAGGGCGAGGCGATATCCGGGTCCATCACCGACGGGGGCGCCTCCTGGACGCCGGCCACGCATCTGGCCGCGTCCACCAAGTACACCGTGCACGCGGTCGCCAAGGACTCCGAGGGCCGGCAGGCGGCCGAGGACTCCAGCTTCACCACGCTCACCCCGAAGAACACCTTCATCGGCAGCTTCACCCCCGAGGACGGCTCCACGGTCGGCGTCGGGATGCCGTTCTCGATCCGCTTCACCCGGGGCATCACGCATCCCGAGGACGTCGAGAAGGCCATCAGCATCAAGACCGAGCCGGCCGTCGACGTCGAGGGCCACTGGTTCGGCAACGACCGCCTCGACTTCCGGCCCGAGCAGTACTGGAAGTCCGGCACCAAGGTCACCGTCAGCCTCAACCTCGACGGCGTGGAAGGCCGTCCGGGGGTCTACGGCAAGCAGGCCAAGACCGTGAAGTTCACCATCGGCCGCAGCCAGGTCTCGATCGTGGACGTCAAGAAGCACACGATGAAGGTGATGCGCGACGGCAAGGTCTTCAAGACGCTGCCCGTGACCACGGGCAAGCCCGGCTACGACACCTGGAACGGCCAGATGGTCATCAGCGAGAAGCTCCGGGTGACCCGTATGAACGGTGACACGGTCGGCTACGGCGGCGAGTACGACATCAAGGACGTCCCGGACGCCATGCGCCTGACCGACTCCGGCACCTTCGCCCACGGCAACTACTGGGGTGGCGACGCCTTCGGCAACTACAACGCCAGCCACGGCTGCATCGGCCTGCGGGACGAGCGCGGCGGCTACGACCGCGGTGTGCCGGGCGCCTGGTTCTTCGACCACTCCATCATCGGCGACGTGGTCACCGTGAAGAACTCCGACGACAAGACGGTCGACCCGGCCAACGGCCTCAACGGCTGGAACATGTCCTGGAGCGACTGGAAGAAGTAGACGACCGCCGACGTACGGCCCCGGTGTGAGCGACGGCACCGGGGTCGTTGCCGTCGGTCCCCGTGCTGTGTCTGCCTGGGGGACAACCCCCAGACCCCCGGCCGATTGTGGGGACAACCCCCAGACCCCCGGCCGATTGTGAGCGACGGCACCGGGGCCGTTGCCGTTAGTCCCCGTTAACCTGCCTCCATGACCGTGAATCTCGAAGTCGCCGAAGGCGTCGGCACCATTCGGCTCGACCGGCCGCCCATGAACGCCCTGGACGTCGCCACGCAGGACCGGCTGAAGGAGCTCGCCGAGGAGGCGACCCGGCGTGAGGACGTCCGGGCCGTGATCGTCTACGGCGGGGAGAAGGTGTTCGCCGCGGGCGCGGACATCAAGGAGATGCAGAACATGGACCACATGGCGATGGTCCTGCGCGCCCGCGCCCTGCAGGACTCGTTCACGGCGGTCGCCCGCATCCCCAAGCCGGTGGTCGCGGCGATCACGGGCTACGCCCTCGGCGGCGGCTGCGAGCTCGCCCTGTGCGCCGACTACCGGATCGCCGCGGACAACGCCAAGCTCGGCCAGCCGGAGATCCTGCTCGGCCTGATCCCCGGCGCGGGCGGCACCCAGCGGCTGTCCCGGCTGATCGGCCCGTCCAAGGCCAAGGACCTGATCTTCACCGGCCGGATGGTCAAGGCGGACGAGGCGCTGACCCTGGGTCTGGTGGACCGGGTCGTCCCGGCCGACGAGGTGTACTCCGCCGCGCACGAGTGGGCGGCGAGGCTGGCGCAGGGCCCGGCGCTCGCGCTGCGGGCCGCGAAGGAGGCGGTCGACACCGGTCTGGAGACGGACATCGAGACCGGGCTCGCGGTCGAACGGAACTGGTTCGCGGGCCTGTTCGCCACCGAGGACCGGGAGCGGGGCATGCGCAGCTTCGTGGAGGAGGGCCCCGGCAAGGCGAAGTTCCTCTGAACCCCTTGCAATTGACACGGTGTCTGACCCGGGGTCCCTCGATGGGGCGGTTTATGGGAGCCTTAAGGCAACCTTAAGTCTGCCTTGCCGAGGGGGCCCGTCGCTTGCCTTCGGTTGAGTCTTCGTCGCAGGTCGGGCAGGCTGTGGAGGCCGTCGAACTGCCGTTGGCATATGCCGATCGGCAGGTTCGGAATGATGGGTTCCGGGGGGTCTATTCCTTCGGAACGGCCCCGGAGCGCGCCGTGGGCGGCCATGATGGGGGCATGGCGGGGCTGGAGGGCATCGAACAGCCGCGGGGACAGAGCCGTGCGACCGCGGCGCGCTGGTCGCCTGCGGTGGAGGACGAACGAGCGCTCAAGGCGCTGGAGTTGTTCGGCAACCCGACCGAGGCCGAGGTCCCCCTGCCGTCCCGCCCGGAGTCCGCGGCGACCGCCCGTCGGCTCGCCCAGGTCGTGGTGCTCCGGCACTGGGGGCTCACCCCGAAGATGACCGAGGACGCGGTCCTGCTGGTCTCGGAACTCGTCGGCAACGCCGTCCGGCACACCGGCGCCCGGGTGTTCGGCCTGCGCATGCGGCGCCGGCGCGGCTGGATCCGTATCGAGGTCCGCGACCCCTCCCGGGGGCTGCCCTGCCTGATGCCGGTTCAGGACATGGACGTCAGCGGCCGGGGCCTGTTCCTGGTCGACAAGCTCGCCGATCGCTGGGGCGTCGACCTGCTCCCACGCGGCAAGACGACCTGGTTCGAAATGCGCGTCGCCGACCGCTAGCACCCGCGCGACTTCTCCCTCACGTGGCCACGGGGTCCGGGGTGTGGCGGGGGCGGATCATGCTCGCCGCGACCCGAACATTGTCCCCAATCGCGGCAATCAGCCGTTTTCTTACCTGGCGCCCCTTAAATGGTGCGGGTGACCCCGACCGACCGCCGCACGGCCCTGCGCAGGGGTGCCGGCCTCCTCGCCGCAGGCGCCCTCACCGCCGCATGTGCCACGCACGGCGCCGTCGCACATCCCGCGTCCTCCGCGTCGCCCACGACGTCCCCCGACCCCTCGGCCCGGGCCCCGGAGGCGGCCCCCGGCCCCCGCCGCTACCCGGGCCGGCCCGCCCAGCTCACCCACGGCCCCCGCACCCGTCCCCGGGTCGCCCTCACCTTCCACGGGCAGGGCGACCCCGCCATCGCCCACTCCCTTTTGACCGAGGCCGAGAAGCGCGGCGCACACCTGACCGTGCTGGCCGTCGGCACCTGGCTGGACGAGCATCCGGACATCGCCCGCCGCATCCTTGACGGCGGCCACGACCTCGGCAACCACACCCAGCGCCACCTGGCCATCGACACGATGCCCGAGGCCCAGGCCCGGGCCGAGATCACCGCGTGCGCCGACCGGCTGCGGCACCTCACCGGCTCCATCGGCACCTGGTTCCGCCCCTCCCGCGCCCCGCAGGCCTCCCCCCTGGTCGCCCGTCTGGCCCGGGACGCCGGGTATCCGCATGTCCTGTCGTACGACGTCGACTCGCTCGACTACACGCGGCCCGGCGCCGCCGCCATCACCCGGAAGGTGCTGGCCGAGGTGCGGGGCGGTTCCGTGGTGAGTATGCATTTCGGGTATCCGGACACGGTCGCCGCCCTCCCCGCCGTACTGGAAGGACTCGCCCACCGCGGCCTGGCCGCGGTGACCACCACGGAGTTGTTCAGTTGATGCAGCGCACCCGAATCGCCCACGCCCTCGTCGTGACCGTCGCCCTCGTCTCCCTGGCGGCCTGCTCCCAGGGCTCGAGCGGGCACAAGGACGAGGCGCTCGGCAGCAAGGCGCCCGTCGCCCCGGCGCAGCGCAAGGCCGTCCCGGGGCTGCCCGGCATGCCCCCGGTCCTCGACCCGAGGGACGTGTACGCCGCCGACCGCCCGAACCGGCTCTCCCCGGTCGTCCGGGACTTCCCGTCCCGGATCTACGTCCCCAACACCAACTCCAACACCGTCTCGGTCATCGACCCGAAGACGTACCAGGTCGTCGAGACGATCCCGGTCGGCGTCCAGCCCCAGCACGTGGTGCCCTCCTGGGACATGAGGACGCTGTGGGTCAACAACGACCGCGGCAACACCCTCACCCCCATCGACCCGCGCACGGGCAAGGCGGGCAAGCCGGTCGACGTCCACGACCCGTACAACCTCTACTTCACGCCGAACGGCAAGTACGCCATCGTGATGGCCTCCCTCGACCGCCAGCTCGTCTTCCGCGACGCGCACACCATGGAGCGGGTGAAGTCGGTCCCGGTCAGCTGCTACGGCGTCAACCACGCCGACTTCTCCGCCGACGGCCGCTACTTCATCGTCTCGTGCGAGTTCAGCGGCGAACTGCTGAAGGTCGACACGGAGCAGATGAAGGTGATCGGGCAGCAGAAGCTGCCGTACCACGGCTCCATGCCGCAGGACGTCAAGATCTCGCCCGACGGCAAGCGCTTCTACATCGCCGACATGATGGCCGACGGCGTGTGGATCCTCGACGGCGACACCTTCGCCAAGCCGTCCTTCCTGCCCACCGGCAGGGGTGCCCACGGCCTCTACATCAGCCGCGACTCGCGCGAGATGTACATCTCCAACCGCGGCGAGGGCACCATCTCCGTCTTCGACTTCGCCGAGAACAGGCTCACCAAGAAGTGGCGTCTGCCGCACGGAGGCAGCCCCGACATGGGCGGCGTCTCCGCCGACGGCAAGGTGCTGTGGCTGTCCGGCCGCTACAACGCCGAGGTGTACGCCATCGACACCCGAACCGGCGAACAACTCGCCCGCATCAAGGTCGGCAGCGGCCCGCACGGCCTCGCGGTCTACCCCCAGCCGGGCCGCTACTCCCTCGGCCACACCGGCATCTTCCGCTGACTCAGCCGCGCCGGAGCAGCAGCGCCTCCGCGCCCAGCGGCCGGTAGCCGGCCGCCAGGAACGT
This sequence comes from Streptomyces sp. NPDC006476, assembly GCF_040612015.1. Lineage (NCBI taxonomy): Bacteria > Bacillati > Actinomycetota > Actinomycetes > Kitasatosporales > Streptomycetaceae > Streptomyces > Streptomyces sp. NPDC006476. The sequence continues at coordinate 31,834 of NZ_JBEXPK010000027.1, forward strand.
CCGCATGCTGCGGGCGTTCCCCGGCGCGACCTGGGCCCACAACGGCTCGGTGACGACATGCCGGGCGGCCCTCACCAGCGACCGGCCAAGTCCCCGGTGCCGTACCGCCGCGTCGACCTCGACCGACACCTCGAGCCGGCCGCCGATCCCGCGACCCGTCACCAGCACCCCGCCGTCCGTCGTCCACGCGCGCACGTCGTCGCGCCGGCCGCGGGCGTACACGATCCGCGGATGCGCGCCGTCCTCGATCTCCCGCAGCGCGACCGGCGGCTCACCCGGCAGCGGCCCGCCGACCAGCATCGCGTCGATGGTCTCGGCCGTACGGCCCGTGCGCTCGATGAACGCCGCCAGGAACCGGGGGTTCATCGGCGCGGCGAGCGCGTCGCAGCCGGTGGCGCGCAGGGCGTCGTACACCCACTCGGGGTCCTCGTCGGTGAAGACGACGGCGTGCGCGGTGAACGCGAGGACACCCGCGTCCCGTTCGCAGGCCTGCGGTACGACCGTCGTGCTGCCGTCCGCGGGCGGGAGGACACCGCGGGCCGCCGCGTCGAGAATGTCCCGCAAGGTCTCCATGACGGCGCTCCTTGAGTCTCCACCCACTGGAAGGCCCAGACTCGCAGACATGATCGACGACAGCACCGGGCTTTTCACCATCGGCGAGCTGGCACGGTCCACCGGGCTGACCGTGCGCACCATCCGCTACTGGTCCGACGAGGGCGTCCTCACCCCGGTGGGCCGCTCCACGGGCGGTTACCGGCTCTACGACGCCGAGTCCGCGGCCCGCCTCGAACTGATCCGCACCCTGCGCGAGCTGGGGCTCGGCCTCACCGACGTACGCCGGGTGCTGGACGGCGAGCGGACGGTGGCGGAGGTCGCGGCGGCGCACGTGACGGCGCTGGACGCGCAGATCCGCTCGCTGAGGGTGACCCGCGCGGTGCTGTCGACCGTGGCACGACGTGGCTCGAGTGCGGAGGAGATGACCCTGATGAACAAACTCGCGCGGCTGTCCGCGGCCGAACGCAGGCGGATCATGGAGGAGTTCGTGGAGGAGATGTTCCACGGGCTGGACCTCGCGGACCCCGACATCCGGGAGCGGATGCGGAACACCGCCGTCAACCTGCCGGACGACCCCACGCCGGAACAGGTCGACGCCTGGGTGGAGCTGGCGGAGCTGGTGCAGGACCCGGACTTCCGCGCGCAGATGCGCAGGGCGGCCGAGCTCAACCACGCAGGGCGGGGCCCCGACACGCCCGCCGGGGCGTCCAGGTGGTTGGCCAAGCGGCTGGTCGAACTGGTGGGAAAGGCGCGCGAGCGCGGGATCGAGCCCGAGTCGCCCGAGGCCGACCAGGTCCTGCGGGACCTGTTCGGCGACGCCGACCGTGCCGCGGTCCTGGAGCGCGTCGACGCGACCCACAACCCCAGGCTCGCCCGCTACCGCGAACTGCTGGGCATCCTCAAGGGGACACCCGTGCACACCTACGCCGACGAGTTCGCCTGGGTGGGGGCCGCACTGCGGGCGCGCACGGGCGGTTAGTCTGACCTGCGGCAGTACGCCGGTAAGACAGAGGAAACGCGACAAAAAGGGGCGGATCGGTGGCGGACATCGAAGCAGCGCGCAAGGAGTTTGAGCGGATCGACACCGACGGCGACGGGGTCATCACCGCCGCCGAGTTCAAGGCCGCTCTCGCCCAGGGGGGCGACTGGAACGTCACCGAGTCGGTGGCCGAGGTGATCATCAAGACGCGTGACCTGAACGGCGACAAGGTCCTGTCGTTCGACGAGTTCTGGGCCTACCTGAACAAGTGACGCGCACGGTGAAGGGGGCGCCGCCGGGCGCCCCCTTTTCTTTTCCCCCGTCCGGCCCGCCCCACGGAATAGTCCGCGGACCGCCCAGGTTGACGCCCCTCAGACGTATGCGTGTGCATCGACCATGGAAGGGCCAGTCATGAAGATCGGCATCATCGGGGCGGGCAACATCGGCGGCAACCTCACCCGGCGGCTCACCGCACTCGGCCACGACGTCTCCGTCGCGAACTCGCGCGGTCCCGAGACGCTGGCCGCGCTCGCCGAGGAGACCGGCGCGACGGCGGTGCGCGCCGAGGAGGCGGCGCGGGGCGCCGAGGTCGTGGTGGTCACGGTCCCGCTCAAGGCGGTCCCCGCCCTGCCGGACGGGCTGCTGGACGGCGCCGCGGAGAACGTAGCCGTGATCGACACCGGCAACTACTACCCGCAGCAGCGGGACGGCCGGATCGCCGGGATCGAGGACGAGGGCCTGACGGAGAGCGCCTGGACCGCGCGGCAGATCGGGCACACCGTGATCAAGGCCTTCAACGGCACCTACGCCCAGGACATCCTGGACCGGCCCCGCCCGGCCGGCGACCCCGACCGCATGGCCCTCCCGGTCGCCGGCGACGACGAGGCCGCGAAGCGCGTCGTACGGGACCTGATCGACCAGCTCGGCTTCGACACGGTCGACGCGGGCACCCTCGCCGACTCCTGGCGCCAGCAGCCGGGCACCCCGGTCTACGGCCTGCGCGAGGGCGTGGACGGAGTGACCAAGGCCCTGGCAGAGGCCTCCCCTGACCGCCCGGCGGACTTCCGCGGCTGATCCTTCCGTGGGCCGCTCAGCCCTCGGCGGCCCACTTCTTCAGCGCCGCCTTGTCGGCGAAGTCGGCGACGTCCTTGTCGTGCGGTTCGCTGGTGTACTGGTGGAAGCGCCACTTGGCCTTGATGCGCGGCTTGCCCGCCGTGACGTAGTCGGCGATCCAGAGGCCGTCGCCGGCGTACGAGGTGTCGTCGATGTTGAGCCAGAAGTCGCGGTTGCAGTAAAGGATGACCCTGTTGTTCGGGCGCAGGGCCTTCACCTTGCGGATGAAGCGGTCCTTCTCCGCGTTGCTCGCGTGGGTGCCGGAGCTGGTCGTCTCCCAGTCGACGGCGAGGATGTCGCCCGCCCTCTCCTGGGCGTGCTGGACGAAGTACTCGGCCTGGGCGTCGAGGTTGCCCGGCCACAGGAAGTGGTAGAAGCCGACGACCAGGCCGGCCTCGCGGGCCGTCTTGGTCTGGGCCGTCAGTCTCGGGTTGACGTACGAACGGCCCTCCGTCGCCTTGACGAAGGCGAAGGAGAGGCCGTCCGTGGCGTACGAGGACGACTGGTAGGCGCTGACGTCGATACCGTGCAGCATGGGGGGACTCCCTGAAGTTCCGTCGTGGGGACAGGAGTTTGCGGCACCCCATACCTTAGGACGTCAACTTCTCGCGGCCACCGAACTCAGCACGGACGCCGACTTGGCCGACCAGTCCGAGGTGATCACGCTCGCGTGGTCCGCCGCCAACAGCGCCAGCCTGGCGGCCACTTCGGCGTCCGTCGGGGTCGTCGAGGAGATCGCCGGTGAGACGCCGTACGCGTCCGTCATGATCAGGATGTAGTGGTTCGTGGAGTAGAACGACGTGTCGTAGCCGCTGTTGACGTAGGTCGCCGCGTCACCGTCGAAGAAGACGAACCACGGGCGGATCGAGGTGTCGTAGCGGGAAGTGCGCGGGTCGCCGTTCGCCGCGCCGAGCACCGCGGGGAAGGCCTGCGCCGCCGAGATGTCGCCCGCCACGTACAGGTCGCGCAGATGGTCGCCGTACTCCTCGTCCGTCCAGTAGTGGTCGAACGGGTTGGACTCCTCCACCGTGCCCGGGATCAGCTCGAAGATGAACTTGCCCTTCAACTGGTCCCGCGTCGGCCAGGCGTTCGCCTTCGCCGCCGCGTCCAGCGTGGAGTACGAGGAGCCCAGCAGATCGGCCGGCTTGTAGACGCTGTTGCCGAGCTTCTGCGAGACCAGGGTGTCGAACTCGTCGGGACCGAGACCGACGTCGTTGTTGAAGCCCACCTTCATCTCGACCTTCACGACGATCGGCGCGTGGTCGGGGTGCAGTTGCTCCCAGGCCGCCATGTTGTCCAGGCAGCTGCCGAGGTCCTGGTTGCGGTTCTTGCTGTACAGCTCGCTGGGCTTGCTGGCGTACTCGCAGTTGTTGTTGTCGCCGAGCGGGTTGCTGTGGCTCACCCGCCAGCGCCGGTTGAGGCTGTCCGCGTACACGTCCAGCTCCAGCAGCGAGGCACCAGAGTCCAACGCCTGCGCCCAGTACGTGTACTTGTCCTTCTCGTACGCGTTGTGCGTACCGATCGTCGTCGTCTGCGCGAACGTAGGCGACGCCGCGTGCGCGTTACCGGGCACCATCACCAGCATGGCGGCCGCACCCACGAGCGCCGCCAGCCGTCTCACCACCCGCATGGGTCAATTCCCCTTCGCCTTGGCCGAGTTGGCCGAAGCGTAGGGGGTAGCGGTTACTGGGCGGTAGACCTAAGGGGTACGTCGACTTCCGTACGGCAAAGGGGAGTTCAGCACTCGATGATGTTCACCGCGAGCCCGCCCCGCGCCGTCTCCTTGTACTTGACGGACATGTCCGCCCCCGTGTCCTTCATCGTCTTGATGACCTTGTCCAGGGACACCTTGTGGGAGCCGTCGCCGCGCATCGCCATCTTCGCCGCCGTGACCGCCTTCACCGCGGCCATGCCGTTGCGTTCGATGCAGGGGATCTGGACGAGGCCGCCGACGGGGTCGCAGGTCAGGCCGAGGTTGTGTTCCATGCCGATCTCGGCCGCGTTCTCGACCTGTTCGGGCGAGCCGCCGAGCACCTCGGCAAGGGCGCCCGCCGCCATCGAGCAGGCCGAGCCGACCTCGCCCTGGCAGCCGACCTCGGCGCCGGAGATGGACGCGTTCTCCTTGAAGAGCATGCCGATCGCGCCCGCGGCCAGCAGGAAGCGCACCACGCCGTCCTCGTCGGCGCCCGGCACGAAGTTGATGTAGTAGTGCAGCACGGCCGGGATGATGCCCGCGGCGCCGTTCGTCGGGGCGGTCACCACGCGGCCGCCCGCCGCGTTCTCCTCGTTGACCGCCATCGCGTAGAGCGTGATCCACTCCATCGCGTGCGCCAACGGCTCGCCCTCCGCCCGGAGTTGACGTGCGGAGACGGCGGCCCGGCGGCGGACCTTCAGGCCGCCCGGCAGGATGCCCTCGCGGGACATTCCGCGCGTCACGCACTCCCGCATCACCCGCCAGATCTCCAGCAGGCCGGCCCGGATCTCGTCCTCCGTGCGCCAGGCGCGCTCGTTCTCCAGCATCAGCGAGGAGATCGACAGACCGGTCTCGTTGGTCAGGCGCAACAGCTCGTCACCGGTGCGGAAAGGATACTTCAGCACGGTGTCGTCCAGCTTGATCCGGTCCGCGCCCACCGCGTCCTCGTCGACGACGAACCCGCCGCCCACCGAGTAGTACGTTTTCGACAGCAGCTCGGCGCCCGAGGCGTCGTACGCCCAGAGCGTCATGCCGTTGGCGTGGTACGGGAGGGCCTTGCGGCGGTGCAGCTTCAGGTCGTCGTCGAAGGAGAACGGGATCTCGTGGCTGCCGAGCAGCCGGATACGGCCCGACTCCTTGATCTGCTCCACCCGGTCGTCCGCCGTCTCGACGTCCACCGTCCGCGGGGACACGCCCTCCAGGCCGAGCAGCACCGCCTTGGGGGTGCCGTGGCCGTGGCCGGTCGCGCCCAGGGAGCCGTAGAGCTCGGCACGCACGGACGCGACGGAGCCCAGCAGGTCCTCGTTGCGCAGGCGGCGGGCGAACATGCGGGCCGCACGCATCGGTCCCACCGTGTGGGAGCTCGACGGGCCGATGCCGATCGAGAACAGGTCGAAGACCGAGATGGCCACGGGAACTCCTTGGAAAAGGGTGGGGGCACACGTCGTCGGGTGCCCCCACCGGGGAACTACTTGTTCAGACCCGGGTACAGCGGGTGCTTGTCGGCAAGCGCCTTCACCCGGGCCTTCAGCGCCGTCACGTCGTACGACGGCTTCAGCGTCTCGGCGATGACGTCCGCGACCTCGGCGAAGTCCTCGGCCGTGAAGCCGCGGGTTGCCAGGGCCGGCGTACCGATCCGCAGGCCCGAGGTCACCATCGGCGGCCGCGGGTCGTTGGGGACGGCGTTGCGGTTGACCGTGATGCCGACCTCGTGGAGACGGTCCTCGGCCTGCTGTCCGTCCAGCTCGGACTCGCGCAGGTCGACGAGGAGCAGGTGCACGTCCGTGCCGCCGGACAGGACGTTCACCCCGGCCGCTCGGGCGTCTGCCGCCGTCAGCCGCTCGGCGAGGATGCGCGCACCGTCCACCGTACGCCGCTGGCGCTCCTTGAACTCCTCGCTCGCCGCGACCTTGAAGGACACCGCCTTCGCCGCGATCACGTGCTCCAGCGGACCGCCCTGGAAGCCCGGGAAGACGGAGGAGTTCAGCTTTTTCGCGAAGTCCTTGCCGCGGGCGAGGATGATGCCGCCGCGCGGACCGCCGAGCGTCTTGTGCGTGGTGGAGGTGACGACGTCGGCGTACGGCACCGGGTTCGGGTGCAGCCCGGCCGCCACCAGGCCCGCGAAGTGCGCCATGTCGACCCACAGGTACGCCTCGACCTCGTCCGCGATCCGGCGGAACTCGGCGAAGTCCAGCTGCCGCGGGTACGCCGACCAGCCGGCGATGATCACCTTCGGCCGGTGCTCCTTGGCCAGCTTCTCCAGCTCGGCCATGTCGACGAGTCCGGTCGCCGGGTCCACGTGGTAGGCGACCACGTCGAACTGCTTGCCGGAGAAGTTCAGCCGCATCCCGTGGGTGAGGTGGCCGCCGTGGGCGAGGTCGAGCCCGAGGATGGTGTCGCCGGGCTGGGCCAGCGCGAACAGGGCGGCCTGGTTGGCGGAGGCGCCGGAGTGGGGCTGGACGTTGGCGTACTCGGCGCCGAACAGCTCCTTGAGACGGTCGATGGCGATCTGCTCGGCGACGTCGACGTGCTCGCAGCCGCCGTAGTAGCGGCGGCCCGGGTAGCCCTCCGCGTACTTGTTGGTGAGGACCGAGCCCTGCGCCTCCATGACCGCGAGCGGAGCGAAGTTCTCCGAGGCGATCATCTCGAGGGTGGACTGCTGGCGCACGAGCTCGGCGTCGACCGCGGCGGCGATCTCCGGGTCGAGCTCGTGCAGGGACGTGTTCAGGACGGTCATGCGGCCTCGACTCCTCAGCCGGCGTTCTGGGCGGTGTACTCGTCGGCGGAGAGCAGGTCGGCGGGCTCCTCGGCGACGCGCACCTTGAAGAGCCAGCCGCCCTCGAAGGGGGCCGAGTTGACCAGGGACGGGTCGTTCACCACGTCCTCGTTGATCTCGGTGACCTCACCGGTGACGGGGGAGTACAGGTCGCTGACCGACTTGGTCGACTCCAGCTCGCCGCAGGTCTCGCCCGCGGTCACGGCGGAGCCCACCTCGGGAAGCTGGGCGTAGACGACGTCGCCGAGCGCGTTGGCCGCGAACTCGGTGATGCCGACCGTCGAGACGCCGTCCTCGGCGGCCGACAGCCACTCGTGCTCCTTGCTGTAGCGCAGCTGCTGGGGGTTGCTCATGGCCTGAATTCTCCTGTACGCGGGGTGATGAGGAATGCCGGGGGGACTGCTGGGGACGTGGATGGGCGGCGGGCGGCGGGACCCCGAAGCGGTGCCGCTCCGCACAGTCTCTACTTCTGCCGCTTGTAGAAGGGCAGTGCCACGACCTCGTACGGCTCGTGGCTGCCTCGGATGTCCACACCGACCCCGGGCGTGCCGGGCGCCGAGTGCGCCGCGTCGACGTACGCCATCGCGATCGGCCTGCCCAGCGTGGGGGAGGGGGCGCCGGAGGTGACCTCGCCGATCACCTCGCCGCCGGCCACGACCGGGTACCCGGCGCGCGGGACGCGGCGGCCCTCGGCGATCAGGCCGACCAGGACGCGCGGCGGGTTCTCCTGGGCGCGGGCGGCCGCCTCGGCGAGCGCCTCGCGGCCCACGAAGTCGCCCTCCTTCTCGAACTTCACCACCCGGCCGAGCCCGGCGTCGAAGGGCGTCAGCTCGGTGCTCAGCTCGTGCCCGTACAGCGGCATGCCCGCCTCCAGGCGCAGGGTGTCCCGGCAGGACAGCCCGCAGGGGACCAGGCCGGCGGCCTCGCCCGCCTTGCTCAGCGCCTGCCACAGCTCGACGGCGTGCTCGGGCTTCACGAACAGCTCGAAGCCGTCCTCGCCGGTGTAGCCGGTGCGGGCGATCAGCGCGGGGACGCCGGCGACCGTACCGGGCAGGCCCGCGTAGTACTTGAGGCCGTCGAGGTCGGCGTCGGTGAGGGACTTCAGGATCCCGGGCGACTCGGGGCCCTGGACGGCGATGAGGGCGTAGGCGTCCCGGTCGTCGCGCACCTCGGCGTCGAAGCCGGCCGCGCGCTCGGTCAGCGCGTCCAGCACGACCTGGGCGTTGGAGGCGTTGGCGACGACCAGGTACTCGGTCTCGGCGAGCCGGTAGACGATCAGGTCGTCCAGGATCCCGCCGTCGGCCCGGCAGATCATGGTGTAGCGGGCGCGGCCCACGGCGACGGACGCGATGTTCCCGACCAGGGCGTGGTTCAGCAGGGCGGCGGCCTGCGGGCCGGTGACGGTGATCTCGCCCATGTGGGAGAGGTCGAAGAGGCCGGCCCGGGTGCGCACGGCCAGGTGCTCGTCGCGCTCGGAGCCGTAGCGCAACGGCATGTCCCAGCCGGCGAAGTCGGTCATCGTCGCACCCAGCGAACGATGCAGGGCATCGAGCGCGGTACGGCGGAGTTCGGTGCTGCTCATCGGACGGTCGTCTCCCAGGGCATGACGGGACAGGGCGAGGTCATTCCTCCCCATCTGTCATCGGTACCTGAGAGGTTCGCCCTGATCACGCGAATGACCGGGCTTGCACCGTGGGTGGGGCCACCGCACGGCGGCCCGCTTTTCAGATGTGCCTCGCCCGCGCGGTAACGGGGCCTGAGAGATTCAAGGGAGGGACTTGCTCCTTCGGCGCCCCAGCGACGTAGACCTACTCGCGTACTGGGGACTCTCCCGCGCGGATTCAAACGGCCGGTATGCAGTTGGCGCGCACATCATTGCACGCCTCGTCCGCTCGCGTCAGACCGCTCTTTGTGACGGGCCTGTGGCCGGAACCGAACGGAACCGCGAGACGCCGTGCATTACCTTCTCTTTACATTCAGTGGGGAGAAGCTTTCCTGACCCCGCAGGGAGGACGATCACGGTGAACAGGCCCACGGCGTACGCCACGACCTCGGCTCTCACGCTGCCTCGGCAGCCCTCGGCCCCGGCCCGCGAGCGGTGCGACGAGCTCCCGGCCCCCGTCGTTCGCGATCTGCGCGACCGCTCGGGCCGCAGCCCGCACGCCCTGCTCTTCGGACCCCGTGACCTCGTCGTCGTCACCGGCCTGCCCGGCAGCGGCAAGTCCACGCTGATGGCCCGCGCGGTCAGGGGCGCCCGCGTCGACTCGCAGGACGCCCGCGACCGCTGGGAGCGCCGGCTGCCGGCCCCGCTGCCGTACGCGCTCTACCGCCCTCTGGTCCGCCTCGCCCACTACGCCGGTCTGCGCCGGGCCGTGCGCGGCGGCGAGGGGGTCGTCGTGCACGACTGCGGTACGCAGTCCTGGGTCCGCGGCTGGCTGGCCCGCGAGGCCCGCCGCCGCGGCGGCACGCTGCACCTGCTGCTCCTGGACGTCACGCCGGACGCGGCGCTGGCGGGCCAGCGCGAGCGCGGCCGGGGCGTCTCCCGCTACGCCTTCCTGCGCCACCGCACGGCGGCCGCCCGGCTGATCCGCTCCGTGGAGCGGGGCGAGCTGCCCGAGGGCGTCGGCTCGGCGGTCCTGCTCGACCGGGACGCGGCGGACGCCGTCGCCAGGATCGGCTTCACCGGCTGACCCCGCGTCGGTCCCACCCACGCGTCCTCAACAGGATCGGCTTCACGGGCTGACCCCTTGTCGGTCCCACCCGCTAGCCTTTCCGGTCACAGCAGTGGTTCCCAGCAGTTCCCAGCAGACGGTCGGACACAGATGGACTTCCCAGCGGATCTCCCCGCGGACTTTCCCGCCCAGGCACACCCCCATCCGCACGGCGGCTGGCCGGGCAACGAACTGGAGGAGGTGCTCTCGGCCTCCCTCGGCATCCCCTCCGCGGGCGGCCGGATCATCGAGGTGCTCGGCCGCAGCTTCCTGTGGATCCCGCTGCCCAACGGCGGCGGTCCGCTCAGCGGTCCCCTCGACGTGCCCACGCTGGAGATCGAGGGCCAGGCCTACGTCCCGGTCTTCAGCTCCGAGGAACAGTTCCGCCAGGTGGTCGGCGGCCATCTGTCGTACACCGTCGCCCCGGCCGTCGAGTTCGCCCGCGGTCTGCCCCCGCAGGTGGGCCTCGCGGTCAACCCCGACGGCGTGGTCGGCATCCCCCTTCCGCCGGCCGCGGTCGCCGAGCTGTGCCGCGTCGGCCGCACCGCCCTGGACGGCCCCGCCTCGGGCGGCCGCGTCAAGCTCTACGAACCGGACTGGCAGGACGACCCGATCGACTTCCTGGCCGCGGCCTCCGAGGAGTTCGCCGCCGTCGGCGTGGTGGCCACGGCCCGCCGCTGCCTCGCCGCGATCGAGACGGCGGACCCGGTGATGTTCGTGGGCGTCGAACTCTCCCAGCGCGAGGGCGACCTGAGGGCGCTTCCGCTGGAGGCCCTCGGCCGGGCGGTGACCAGGATCCCCACCCAGTGGCCGGTCAACCTGGTCCTGCTGGACGTGACCGACGACCCGGTGGCCGTCTGGATGCGCGACCGGGTGCGCCCTTTCTATACGAGGGATCACTTCTGAGCCGCCGCCGGCGGGGGCAACGCCACACCTGGGCTCGCGCACGCACAACAGGCCCCGAGCAGCCAGGCGCTTAAGCTGTCACCCAATGCGGGGCAACTCTTCGAAGGGGCGGTACGTCAGGTGAGCGCGAGCCTCAGCGGCGGCGTCGAACAGATGCTGCGCCAGGTGACGCCCGGGCGCTACGACGCCTACGAGGCACTGCTCAGGGCGCTCGCCACCCCTGGCCAGGGCCAGATCTGGATGCTCCTGTGGCACGGCCAGGCGGGCGCTCCGGACGCCCAGTACGGAAACATGGAAGTGGACGGCTACGGCTACGCCCCGTGTGTCACCTCGGCCCAGGAACTCTCCGCCAGCGGCTGGAACCGCTCCTACGAGGTGGTCGACGGGATCGACGTGGCCCGCACCCTCTACCCCGACCACTTCGGCCTCTGGCTCAACCCGCACGCCCCGGGCGGCGGCGTCGGCATCCCCTGGCCGGATCTGCGCCGTATCGCCACCGGCCTGGAGCGCCAGCCCGCCGGCCCGCTGCGGCTGCAGGAGCCGACCATCGAGATCCCGCAGTTCTACGCCCTGCTCACGCAGAACGCCCACCGCACCCCGGCCGTCCGCTCGCTGCGCCGCGCCTGGGTGCAGCCGGCGCTCGGGGCGCCGTATCTCGCCATCGGTCTCGACGTCTACGACACTAGTCCGCCCGCCGTGGACTCGGTGCGGGCGATGATGCAGCAGTCCATCGGCGCGGTCCCCGACGGCCTGCCCGTGTCGACCGTCGCGATGTCCGACGAGTACGACCCCATCGCGCTGTGGATGCGGGCGAGCGCCCGCCCGTTCTACGACCGCGAGGCCCACGCGCCCGCGCCCGCCCAGGCCCCGGCGGCCGGATACGGCTATCCGCCGGCGCACGGCGCATACTGAGACATGTCTTCTGGTCCAGACCGGACCTCTGGTGATCTGCGCGCGTAGATGGCGCCGTAAGATCCTTTGATGCGCCGAATGCCCGAAAAGAACCCGTCCGACCCCCGTTACCCACTGTCCGGATAACGGAACCCTGCAGCCCGCATCACGTTTACGCATCCTTTCACCGCCAAGTCTGGCAACAGATCGCCAAAGCGTTGAAGACTCCCGCTCCAGGGGGACTTCGTCCCCGTGTACGAGGACTGATCACGCCGCCACAGCGGCAAGTGCGGGCCGGCTACCGCCGGTTGAAATCGAAGAGGGGTCCCTGCCTGATGACGGCACCATTGCACGAGCCGACCGCGGAAGCGGCCCCGAGCGCGGCCGAGGAAGCGGCGGTCGCCAGCGCCGACGCGAAGGCCGTACAGGGACGCTCCCTGGGCCGGATCGCCTGGGAGCGCCTGAAGCGGGACAAGCTCGCCCTGGCGGGCGGCATCATCGTGCTCCTGCTCATCCTGGTCGCGGTGTTCGCGCCCCTGATCGCCAGCCTGTACGGACAGGACCCGGACGCCTACCACGAGAGCCTGATCGACCCGCTCTTCAGCACCCCCAAGGGGTCCCTCGGCGGCGTCAGCGGCACCCACTGGCTGGGCGTCGAGCCGGTCAACGGCCGCGACATCTTCGCCCGCATCCTCTACGGCGCCCGGATCTCGCTGCTGGTCGGCTTCCTGTCCGCGATTGTCGCCGTCGTCCTCGGCACGGTGCTCGGCATCCTGGCCGGCTTCTTCGGCGGCTGGGTCGACTCGATCATCAGCCGGATCATGGACGGTCTGCTGGCCTTCCCGCAGCTGCTCTTCATCATCGCGCTGGTCTCCGTCATGCCCGACAACATGCTGGGCCTGACCGGCTCCAACGTGCGCGTGTTCGTGATGATCCTGGTCATCGGCTTCTTCGGCTGGCCCTACATCGGACGCGTGGTGCGCGGCCAGACCCTCTCGATGCGCGAGCGCGAGTACGTCGAGGCGGCCCGGTCCCTGGGCGCGGGGCGGTTCTACATCCTGTTCAAGGAGCTGCTGCCCAACCTCGTCGCCCCGATCATCGTCTACACGACGATGATGATCCCCACCAACATCCTGACCGAAGCGGCACTGAGCTTCCTGGGCGTGGGCGTCAAGCCGCCCACCTCGTCCTGGGGGCAGATGCTCTCGACGGCGATCGACTACTACGACTCGGACCCGATGTACATGATCGTCCCGGGTGTAGCGATCTTCATCACCGTTCTGGCCTTCAACCTCTTCGGCGACGGCGTGCGGGACGCGCTCGACCCGAAGGGCTCCCGCTGAACCGCCGTACCGCACAAGCGTCCCGTGGCACCAACACGGGGTCTCTCATCAAATCCGGAGGATCCGAGATCGTGACTACCCAACGCACCTCAGGGCGGCGCAAGCAGGCGTTGGCCGCTGCTGCCGCGGTCGCCGGGCTGCTGACCTTGGCAGCGTGCGGCGGCGGCAACGACAACGGGGGTTCGTCGTCCGGCGCCGCCGGCTTCGACGCCGCGAACAACAAGGTCGCCCAGGCCGATCAGGTCAAGAAGGGCGGCACCCTGAAGTTCGTCAGCACCCAGGACGCCGACTTCTGGGACACCACGCGCGGCTACTACGGCTTCATGTGGGACTTCGCGCGCTACTACAGCCGTCAGCTGCTGACGTACAAGACCGCGCCGGGTGCCGAGGGCGCCAAGCTCACCCCGGACCTCGCCACCGCCATGCCCGAGGTCACCGACGGCGGCAAGACCTACACGCTGCACCTGCGGGACGGCATCACGTGGGAGGACGGCAAGCCGATCACCTCCCAGGACGTCAAGTACGGCATCGAGCGCGTCTGGGCGCAGGACGTGCTGTCCGGCGGTCCGATCTACATCCAGCAGATGCTCGACCCGAACAACACCTACAAGGGTCCCTACAAGGACTCCTCCGCGGACAAGCTCGGCCTGAAGGCGATCTCCACGCCCGACGCCAAGACGATCGTCTTCCACCTGCCGAAGCCGAACTCGGACTTCCCCGAGGTGCTGGCGATGGTCGCGTCCTCCCCGGTCCGCCAGGACAAGGACACCAAGGCCAAGTACACGCTGCACCCCTTCTCCTCCGGCCCGTACAAGTTCCAGTCGTACAGCCCGGGCAAGGGCCTGGTCCTGGTCCGCAACACCAGCTGGAAGGCGTCCTCGGACCCGATCCGCAAGGCGTACCCGGACAAGATCACGCTGGACATCTCGTCCAACCAGAACGACTCCGACCAGCGCCTGATCAACGGCGACTACGACATCGACGCCAGCCAGACGGGCCTCGGCCCGCAGGCGCGCCAGATCGCCCTGAAGCAGCACAAGGGCAACCTGGACAACCCGGTCTCCGGCTTCATCCGCTACGCGGTCTTCCCGCAGACGGTCAAGCCGTTCGACAACATCCACTGCCGCAAGGCCGTCATCTACGCGGCCGACCACGTGTCGATCCAGACCGCGCGCGGTGGCCCGGTCGCCGGTGGTGACATCGGCACCAACATGCTCCCGCCGTCCGTCGCCGGTGGCGAGGGCCAGAAGTACGACCCGTACCAGATCGCCGGTGCCAACAAGAACGGCAACGCCAACCTGGCGAAGCAGGAGCTCAAGGCCTGCGGTCAGCCGAACGGCTTCAGCACCACCATCGCCGTCCGCAACAACAAGGCGCAGGAGGTGGCCACGGCCACGTCCCTGCAGGCGTCGCTGAAGAAGGTCGGCATCAACGCCGACATCTACCAGTACGACGGTTCGCAGAGCTCCGGCATCATCGGCGCCCCCGCGAACGTGGCGAAGAAGAAGCTCGGCATCATCATCATGGGCTGGGGTCCGGACTTCCCGACCGTCCAGGGTTACGGCCTGCCGCTGTGGAACAGCCACTACATCCTGCAGAGCGGCAACAACAACTTCGCCATGATCAAGGACAAGACGATCGACGGCCTGTTCGACCAGTACACCACCACGCAGGACGAGGCCGGCAAGACGCAGATCGCCACGCAGATCAACCACAAGGTGAGCGAGGGCGCGTACTACCTGCCCTTCACCTTCGAGCGGCTGCTGAACTTCCGTTCCTCGCGCGTCGGCAACATCTACACGTCGAACGCGTACAGCGGCTACTACGACTTCGTCAACCTCGGTCTGAAGTCCACGAAGTAAACCCGGCACACCCGCCGAACGGCACGAAAGGCAGGTGAAGGCCGGCGCGGCGGGACCGTGGGCCACCGGAAGACCTCCGGGGGCCCGCGGTCCTGCGGCGGGCCGTTAGCTGTGCTCGCTTACCTCATCAGGCGGCTCTTCGCCGCCGCAGTGATGCTGGTGGTCATCATCCTGGTGGTCTTCTGCATCTTCTTCCTCGTCCCCAAGTGGGCGGGCGTGGACATCGCCTCAAGCTTCGTGGGCAAGCAGGCCGACCCCGCGTCGGTGGCAGCGGTGCGCGAGAAGCTCGGACTGAGCGACCCGATCTTCGTTCAGGTCTGGCACTTCTTCAAGGGCATCTTCGTGGGCCGCACCTACGCGGCCGGCGGCGATGTCACCCACTGCGCCGCGCCCTGCTTCGGCTACTCCTTCCGTACCGAGCAGGACGTCTGGCCCGTGCTCACCGACCGCTTCCCGGTGACCCTGGGTCTGGCGCTCGGTGCCGCCGTGCTGTGGCTGGTCTTCGGTGTCGCGGCCGGTGTGCTCTCCGCCCTCAAGCGGGGCAGCCTGTGGGACCGCGGCGCGATGGTCATCGCGCTCAGCGGCGTCTCCCTCCCGATCTACTTCACGGGTCTGCTGTCGCTCGCGATCTTCAGCTACGGCCTCGGCTGGATCGACGGCAAGTACGTGCCCCTCACCGACAGCTTCTCCGGCTGGCTGGGCGGCATGATCCTGCCCTGGGTCACCCTCGCGTTCCTGTACGCGGCGATGTACGCCCGGATCACCCGCGCCACCATGCTGGAGATCCTCGGCGAGGACTACATCCGCACGGCGCGCGCGAAGGGCCTCACGGAGCAGGTCGTCATCCGCAAGCACGCGATGCGCTCCACGATGACCCCCATCCTGACCATGCTCGGCATGGACCTCGGCGCCCTCATCGGCGGCGCGATCCTGACCGAGACGACGTTCAGCCTGCCCGGCCTCGGCCAGGCGGTGCTCAACGCCATCAAGACCCAGGACCTGCCCATCATTCTGGGCGTCACCCTGATCACTTCTCTCGCGGTGCTGATCGCCAACCTCGTGGTCGACGTCCTGTACGCCGTGATCGACCCCCGAGTGAGGCTCACATGACCGAGCTGAGCAAGAGCGGAGCGGCCGTGGGCGAGCCCACGAGCACCTCCCCCGCCCCGACGTCCTTCCTGGAAGTGCGCGACCTGAAGGTGCACTTCCCGACCGACGACGGTCTGGTCAAGTCCGTCGACGGGCTCTCCTTCACGCTGGAGAAGGGCAAGACCCTCGGCATCGTCGGCGAGTCGGGCTCCGGCAAGTCGGTGACCTCGCTCGGCATCATGGGCCTGCACACCGCCGGGCAGTACGGCAAGCGCAAGGCGCAGATATCCGGTGAGATCTGGCTGGACGGCACCGAGCTGCTGTCCGCCGACCCGGACGAGGTCCGCAAGCTGCGCGGGCGCGAGATGTCGATGATCTTCCAGGATCCGCTGTCCGCGCTGCACCCGTACTACACGATCGGCCAGCAGATCGTGGAGGCGTACCGCATCCACCACAACGTCGACAAGAAGACCGCGAAGAAGCGCGCGGTCGAGATGCTCGACCGGGTGGGCATCCCGCAGCCCGACAAGCGGGTGGACAACTACCCGCACGAGTTCTCCGGCGGTATGCGCCAGCGCGCGATGATCGCGATGTCGCTGGTGAACAACCCCGAGCTGCTGATCGCGGACGAGCCGACGACCGCCCTCGACGTGACCGTCCAGGCGCAGATCCTCGACCTGATCCGGGACCTGCAGAAGGAGTTCGGCTCCGCGGTCATCATCATCACCCATGACCTGGGCGTCGTCGCCGAGCTGGCCGACGACATCCTGGTGATGTACGGCGGCCGCTGCGTGGAGCGGGGCCCGGCCGACAAGGTGTTCTACGAGCCCCGCCACCCCTACACCTGGGGTCTGCTCGGCTCGATGCCGCGCCTGGACCGTGAGCAGCAGGAGCGTCTGATCCCGGTCAAGGGATCCCCGCCCTCGCTGATCAACGTCCCGTCCGGCTGCGCCTTCAACCCGCGCTGCCCGTACGCCGACGTCCCCAAGGACAACGTCACCCGCACGGTCCGCCCCGAGCTGACCGAGGTCGGCAGCCAGCACTGGGCCGCCTGCCACATGACGCAGGAGCAGCGGGAGCGTATCTGGACCGAAGAGATTGCGCCGAAGCTGTGAGCGAGGACAAAGCCGTGACCACTCCCGCGAAGAGCGACGGTGCCACCCTCACCAAGGACGCCGCCGCCGGCGAGACCCTGCTGAAGGTGACGGGACTGCAGAAGCACTTCCCGATCAAGAAGGGCCTGCTGCAGCGCCAGGTCGGCGCCGTGCACGCCGTCGACGGCCTCGACTTCGAGGTCCGGGCCGGTGAGACCCTCGGTGTCGTGGGTGAGTCCGGCTGCGGCAAGTCGACCATGGGCCGGCTGATCACCCGGCTGCTGGAACCGACCGGCGGCAAGGTCGAGTTCGAGGGCAAGGACATCACGCACCTCGGCGTCAGCGGCATGCGCCCGCTGCGCCGCGACGTGCAGATGATCTTCCAGGACCCGTACTCCTCGCTGAACCCGCGCCACACCATCGGCACGATCATCGGCGCCCCCTTCAAGCTCCAGGGCGTCGAGCCCGAGGGCGGAGTGAAGAAGGAGGTCCAGCGGCTGCTGTCGGTGGTCGGTCTCAACCCCGAGCACTACAACCGCTATCCGCACGAGTTCTCCGGCGGTCAGCGCCAGCGCATCGGCATCGCCCGCGCGCTCGCCCTGAACCCGAAGCTGGTCGTGGCGGACGAGCCGGTCTCCGCGCTGGACGTGTCGATCCAGGCCCAGGTCGTCAACCTGCTGGACGACCTCCAGCAGGAGCTGGGCCTGACCTACGTGATCATCGCGCACGACCTCTCGGTGGTCCGGCACGTCTCGGACCGGATCGCGGTGATGTACCTCGGCAAGATCGTCGAGCTGGCCGACCGTGAGTCGCTGTACAGGGCGCCGATGCACCCGTACACCAAGGCGCTGATGTCGGCGGTGCCGATCCCGGACCCGCGGCGCAAGAACGAAAAGAGCGAGCGGATCCTGCTCAAGGGCGACGTGCCCTCGCCGATCTCCCCGCCGAGCGGCTGCCGCTTCCACACCCGGTGCTGGAAGGCGACGGAGATTTGCAAGACGACCGAGCCGAAGCTCGTCGAGCTGAAGCCCGGCCAGCAGGTCGCCTGCCACCACCCGGAGAACTTCGAGGACCAGGCTCCGCAGGACACGGTCCTGCTGACCATGGCCAAGGAGGCGGCCGAACTGGTCGCCGACGAGGTCCTCGCGGAGTCGGCGGAGACGTCGGCGGCGGTGGCGGCGGAGGTCGCGGAGACCCCGGAGGCCCCCGCGGCCGAGGAGGCCTCCTCCGAGAGCGACGATGCCGCGCCCGCCGCGGAGTCGGCGGAAGCGGAAACCGGCGACGAGAAGTAGGCGCGTTCCTCCACGCGAAGGCCCCGGCAGTCCGTTCGGACTGCCGGGGCCTTCGCGTGTGCCGTGGGGAACAGGAGTCAACGGGCGAGTAGCGCATGACGAGTTGGCAAAGTCGTGTACATGACCGAATGGGGAAAGGCAGGGTCGGCGTATCCGGCTGAATCGGACCACGCACCGAAGGGACGACCCATGGCCTTCTCCCGTTCGGCACGTTTAGGGGCCCTCGCGACAGCGGCGGCCTCTTTCCTTGTCATCGCCGCCTCTCCCGCCCCCACCCCGGGCGCCCCCGGCATCGGCGACACCTACTTCCCGAACCTCGGCAACGGCGGCTTCGACGCCCGGCACTACGACCTCGACGTGGCGTACAACCCGGACACCGACCGCCTCGACGGCCGTACGACCCTCACCGCCCGCGCGACCCAGACCCTCTCGTCCTTCGATCTCGATCTGCAGAAACTGGAGGTCACCCGGGTCGAAGTGAACGGCAGACGCGCCGCGTTCACCCGCGACGGCGACGAACTGCGCGTCACGCCCAAGGGAGTTCTCCCCAAGGGACACACCTTCAAGGTCACCGTCACCTACGGTGGCGTACCCGAACCCCTCAACGGGCCCATCGTGTTCGGCTCCGACTACGGCTGGATGAAGACCCCCGACGGCGTCTTCGTCGCCTGCGAGCCCAACGCCGCCTCCACCTGGTTCCCGTCCAGCGACCACCCCTCCGACAAGGCCACCTACGACATCCGCATCAAGGCCCCCAAGGGCCTGACCGGCGTCTCCAACGGCCGGCTGGTCTCGACGTACGACAAGGACGGCTCGACGTACGCCCACTGGCGCGAGAGCAGGCCGATGGCGACCTACCTCGCGACCGCCACGATCGGGAAGTTCGACGTGAAGACCGGCCGGACCCCCTCCGGCATCCCGATCTACGTCGCCATCGACCCGGTGCTCGCGGGCAGCAACAGCGTCGACGTGTACGCCGTGACGGCCGCCGCCACCGACTACTGGTCGCAGGTCTTCGGGCCCTATCCCTTCGAGGAGACCGGCGCGATCGTCGACGACATGCCCCAGGCCGGGTTCTCGCTGGAGGTGCAGAGCAAGCCGGCCTACTCGGCCGTGCGCAACGAGACCACGATCGTGCACGAGCTGGCCCACCAGTGGTTCGGCGACTCGGTGTCGGTGGAGCGCTGGAAGGACATCTGGCTCAACGAGGGCTTTGCCACATACGCCCAGTGGCTGTGGGCCGAGCACCAGGGCACCCGCAGCGCCCACGACTCGTTCCTGGCCGCCTACAACTCCCGCCCGGCGGACAGCGCCTTCTGGCAGACCGTCGTCGCCGACCCGCAGCGCGACACCATGTTCGCCTCCGCGGTCTACCAGCGCGGCGCGATGACCCTCCAGGCGCTGCGCGAGCGCATCGGCGACACGGCGTTCTTCCGGCTGCTGCCGACCTGGACCAGGCTCCACCGGTACGGCAACGCCAACACCGCCCAGTTCATCGCGCTCGCCGAGAAGGTCTCCGGGCAGAAGCTGAGCGACCTGTTCCAGAAGTGGCTCTTCACCACGGGCAAACCGGCTCTGTAAACACCCCGGGTAAGAATGTGGGGTGCTCCAGCAACTGTTCAGCCCCTCCGTCCAGCACACGCTCGACCTCGTCGGCATCTTCGTGTTCGCCATCTCCGGCGCGCTGTTGGCCGTCCGCAAGAACTTCGACGTGTTCGGCATCGCCGTGCTCGCCGAGGTCACCGCGCTGGGCGGAGGGCTGTTCAGGGACCTGGTCATCGGCGCGGTGCCGCCCGCCGCCTTCACCGACCTCGGCTACTTCGTCACCCCGCTGCTCGCCGCCCTGCTGGTGTTCTTCCTGCACCCGCAGGTGGAGCGCATCCAGGTCGGGGTGAACGTCTTCGACGCGGCCGGCCTCGGCCTGTTCTGCGTGGCCGGCACGACCAAGGCCTACGAGTACGGGCTGGGCCTCACCGCGTCCGCCTGCCTGGGCCTGGCCACCGCCGTCGGCGGCGGCGTGCTCAGGGACGTACTCGCCAACGAGGTGCCGTCGCTGCTGCGCTGGGACCGCGACCTGTACGCGGTCCCGGCGATCGTCGGCGCCACCATGGTCGTGCTCTGCATCCGCTACGACGTCCTCGGTCCCCTCACCAGCGGACTGGCCGCACTCACGGCTTTCGTCCTACGCCTGCTCGCGATGCGGTTCCACTGGCGAGCGCCGCGTGCGTGGAACCGCCGGTCGACGGTTCGCGAGGAGTAGTGCCCCCGAGGTGTGCCCTGTGCTGGCCCATCTCCAGTGAGAGCCAGCGGAAGGCCGGGACGACCTGCGGCCGCCACAGCGCCATGTTGTGGCCGCCGGCGCTCTTCGGGATGAAGACGACGTGCACGGTCGTCGGTGCCTTCGCGATCTGTTCGATGCCGACGGCGGCCTCGTAGCCGTCGTGCGGCTGGCCGGACATGTACAGCGCGATCCGGGGCGGGGTGAGCCGCTTCTTCAGCAGCAGGTAGGGGTTGTTCTCGGCCCGGACCGTGGGGTTCTGCGAGGCGAGCGAGTTGCGTTCGCCGATCGGGTCGTTGTAGCCGGAGAAGCTGATCGCCCCCATGTAGCGGTCGGGGTGCGCCACGGCCAGCTTCACCGCGCAGTGCCCGCCCGCCGAGTACCCGGCGGTCGCCCAGCCCCGGGGCGCGGGCTCGGCGCGGAAGTTGTCCATGACCATCTTCGGCACGTCGATGCTGAGCCAGCTGTCCGCGTTGACCGTGCCCGGGATGTTCGCGCAGCCGGTGTCGATGCTCGCCAGCAGGTTGGTGCGCGGCGCCACCAGGATGAACGGGGCGACCTGGCCGCTGCGCATCAGCGGCTCCAGCTCGCGGATCACGTGCAGCGAGCCGAACCAGGCCTTCGCGGAGCCGGGGTAGCCGGGCAGCAGCTCCACGACCGGGAACTTGTGGTTCTTGTACTTCGCCTCGTTGTACTGCGGCGGAGTCCAGACGTAGACCTCGGCGTTCACGCCGGAGACGCGGCCCTTGAGCTGGGTCTCGCGCACGCCCCGCATACCCGGTCCGCTGGCGGCGGTGAAGTCCTGCTTCACCTTGGGCAACCGTTTCAGCGCTATGCCGCCGGTGCCGTCGGCGCCGAGGTTGGCGGCCTGCTGCACATGGTTGCCGGTGCCGAGCAGGTCGGCCCAGTTGTCGTACAGGCTGTTGGCGTTGTTGACGAGGACGAAGACCAGCGCGACCGCCGTCCCCTGCGCGAACAGCAGCATTAGCATCCGGGCCGCGGCGCGCAGGGCTTTTGGCCCGCGCATCCGCGACCACAGGACAAGAGGCAGTATCAGGGCGACCGCGAACAGCACGATCAGCGTGTAGAGGAACGGAGTCCCGGTGAGGCTCATGTCCCCATAGAGGAGGACGAGGGGTTCCGGGTTTCGGACAGGATCGGACACTTACCAAGAAATTGCCGGAACCTCACCCGGGAGGCGGGGTGCGCGTCATCCAGCCGTAACGCTGCAAGCTACCGCTTAGTAGTTTCTCGTTGTACCGTTCAGGCATGCCAGAAGCAGCTTCCGCACAGGCCACCCGGGCCACCGTCGGCGACAGCGAGTTCGACCGCGACACCGCGCTCACCCGGCGCGCCGACGGCGTCTACGCCATCGACCTCTCGGCTGGCTGGACCATCATCAACGCCGTCAACGGCGGCTATCTGCTGGCCGTTCTGGGCCGCGCCCTCGCGGACGCCCTGCCGCACTCCGACCCGTTCACGATCTCGGCCCACTACCTGACCGCCTCCCAGCCGGGCCCGGCCGTGGTCCGCACGGACGTGGTCCGCACCGGCCGCACCCTCTCCACCGGCCAGGCCTCCCTCCTCCAGTACGACGAGGAGGGCAACGAGGTCGAACGCATCCGCGTCCTCGCCTCCTACGGCGACCTCGGCGCCCTCCCCGACGACGTCCGTACGACGGCCCGGCCGCCGGCGATCCCGCCGATCGAGGAGTGCTTCGGCCCCAGCGACGGCCCCGCCCCGATCACCGGCAGCTCCGCCATCACGGACCGTCTGATGATCAAGCTGGACCCCGCCACCCTCGGCTGGGCGGTCGGCGCGCCCTCCGGCAAGGGCGAGATGCGCGCCTGGTTCGGCCTGGCGGACGGCCGTGACGCCGACCCGCTCTCCCTCCTCCTCGCGGTGGACGCGCTGCCGCCCACCGCCTTCGAAATGGGCCTGAAGGGCTGGGTTCCCACGGTCGAGCTCACCGTCCACGTGCGCTGCCGCCCCGCGCCCGGCCCGCTCCGCGTCGCCATCACCACCCGCAACCTCGCCGGCGGCTTCCTGGAGGAGGACGCCGAGGTCTGGGACAGCGCCGACCGCCTGGTCGCCCAGTCCCGCCAACTCGCGCGCGTCAGGCTGGGATAGGCGGGATCAGGCTCGGACGAGCGGTTCACGGCCGAGCCAGGCCGCCAACCGCCCGTGGGCGTCGGCCCCTTCGGGCGCCGGCACCACCGAGGCGAAGGGCGTGTCGGCGTCCCGCTCCGGGTCGGGGAGGACGCGACGGGCGACGGCGAGGGCGAACTCGGCCGGTTCCGGGTCGAGTTGATGCGGCCGGCCGAGGGACTCCGACAGATCCCAGGTGTGCGTGACCAGCTCCATGACGTAGCCGGAGAGGGCGGCGCGCCCCGGGACCTCTCCCCACGGCACGCGGACCGGCGCCTCAAGACGGGCGTCGCTCTCCCAGGCCTTCAGGACCCGGACGCGCACCTCGTCGTAGGCGGCCGGCCACTCGTCGTCGCCGACGCCTTCCGCGAAGGGGCGGACGGCGAGACCGTCGCCGCCCTCGCCGACGACCGCGATCCGCAGGGTGCCGCCGACGATGTGGCCGAGCAGGGTGCGGACGTCGAACTCGGCGCACGGGGTGGGGGAGTCGAGCTGGTCCGCCCGTACGGTCGCGATGAGCGCGGCCGCCTGCTCGGTGGCGAGGGCGTAGACGGGGCGGGGGTCGATGGCGTTCATGGCCGGCCTCTCTGTGCTGTCCTTGCGATGCTTTCCGGTGCTCGAAGACTCCGCCCATAACCTGACAGTTTCCGTCAACATTTGCGGGCGATCGCCCGCGGCGCGATTCTGGTGGTGTGAAGTCCGACCGCCTGCTGTCGATCCTGCTGCTCCTGCAGACCCGCGGCCGCGTCCCCGCGCACGAACTGGCCGAGCGGCTGGAGGTGTCGGTGCGCACCATCTACCGGGACGTGGAGGCGCTGTCGGCCGCCGGGGTGCCGGTCTACGCCGAGCGCGGGCGGCACGGCGGGATCGAGCTGCTCGCCGGGTTCCGCACGGACGTGACGGGACTGACCGCCGACGAGTCGCGGGCGCTGTTCATCCTGGCCGCCCAGGGCGCGCACGCCGCGCTGGGGTTGGATGCGGCCCTCGGCTCGGCGCTGCGCAAGGTCATGGCCGCGCTCCCGGCGCCGCACCGCCCGGCCGCCGAGGTGACCTCCCGCCGCATCCTGGTCGACGCCACCCGCTGGAAGGGCGGCCCGCAGGGACCCGTCGACCTCGACGTCCTTCAGGACGCAGTCTTCGCCGACCGGCGGCTGCGGCTGCGCTACCGGCACAGCGGGGAGCGCGAGCCCCGGACGTACACCGTCGACCCCTACGGGCTCGTCTCCAAGGCGGGCGTCTGGTACCTCGTCGCCGACCGCCGTGCGAAGCCGCGGCTCTTCCGCGCCGACCGGGTGCGCTCGGCCGCGGTCCTGGAGGACCCCGTGAAGCGCCGTCCGGGCATCGAACTCGCCGATGTCTGGCAGGTGTTGCGCCGTCAGGTGGAGGAGCGGCCGGGCGGGCTCGGCGTCACGGTGCGCGTCCGGCGGAGCCGGCTGGACATGTTCCTGCGTCTGAACGCCTCCCACCTCGCCGAACTCCCGGACACCGACGGGGAGGGGGAGTGGGTGACCGTACGGCTGATGTACGGGGTCGCGCCCGAGGCGCGTCAACTGCTCCAGTTCGCCGACCACGTGGAGGTGCTCGAGCCGCCGGAGGTACGCGCGGAGGTCGCGGCGGCGGCCGCCTCTGTCACGGAGCTGTACCAGCGAGCGGTCCGGGCCGGTCGGTGAAGTCGCGGGTCGGCGCGGTGTCTTGAGATCCCCTTGACCTGAGTCACAGGCCGGGGACAGACCGCCCCCAAGGAAGCCGAATGCGCCGTTGGTTGAGCGCCGGTCTCAAGGCACCCTCATCTTCCTTGGAGCTGTTTCTCATGAAGCGTGTGCGTCTCGTCCCCGCGGTGGCCCTGCTGGCGCTCTCGCCTCTGGTCCTGGCGGCCTGCGGCTCGAGCGACTCCTCGTCGTCCTCGGGCACCGGCAACTCCGGTCAGCGGCAGGCGTGTTCGGCGCCCTCCGGCATGCCCACGGGCAACGCCTCGGGCCGGCCGGGCGGTGCCCCCTCGGGCGCGCCGACGGGCAACGCGACGGCCCGGCCGACCGGCACTCCCACCGGAATGCCGAGCGGCGCGCCCGGCGGCGGTCAGGGTGGCCCGGGTGGCGGCGGGGCGGGCGGTTGCGGGGGCGGCCGGGGCGGTCCCGACGGCGGTGCCGCGCCGAGCGGCGCCCCGAGCGGGCAGCCGACGGCGGCGGCGACCAAGAACTGACCCGTCACGCTGAACGGGTGTGCCGCCCCTGTGCGTTGTCCGGTCCGCAGGGGCTCAATCCAGCCAGTGATGGCGCCCGATGCTGATGAGCCGCATCTGCCGGGTGGCGACCTGCTCGACGTGCTCGCGGTCCTCCTCGGTGCCCTCCATCGCCTCCAGGAACAGGGAGGCGGTGATCAGCATCTGGTCCACGTAGAGATGGGCCAGCATCAGCAGGTCGTCGTCGCTCCAGCCCGCGGACTCCGGGTCCTTGGCCAGTTCGGCCCGCACCTCCTCGGCGAACCGGGCGAGTTGCTCCCGTATCGCCTCGCGCACCGACTGAACTCCGCCATGTCGCTCGCGGGCGATGAAACGGACATGGGCGGGGTACTCGCTCACATGACCGGCGATCAACTCGATGGCGCGTTGGATCCGTTGGTCACTGTCGTCGGTGGTGGCCACCGTCGTCCTGATCATCGGGTGCAGGCTGCCCAGCGCCTCCTCGACCAGGGCCACGCCGAGATCCGCGATGGAGCGGAAGTGCCGGTAGAAGGCGGTCGGGGCGACGCCGACCGCGCGGGTGACCTCGCGCAGGCCCAGGCTGCTCAGGCTCTGTTCCTCCAGCAGGCCGAGGGCCGCGTCGAGGAGCGCCTGCCGGGTCTTCTGCTTCTGTGCCTGCCGGATGCCGAGGGTGTGACTCATGTCATCCAGTTAACAACTGTTCTCTGGATTTGGAAAGCCGTGAGACGCGCTAGACTCTGGAGTCAGTGAACAACTGTAACTACAACTGTTCACCGAAACGTAACGAGAGACGTCCCCCGAGGCGTCTCGGAGGGGGTTCCATCCCATGCTGTTCCTCGTCGCCGCCCTGCTGCTGTTCGGCGCCGTCCTTGGCACCGTGGCCCACGCGCCGTTCGCCTTCACTCTCGTCGCCGCCGCCGTCATCGCCGCCTGGCTCGGCATCTTCGCGCTCCGCGAGCGTCACGGCCGTCGCCGCCACACCACCACCAGCCACTGACCCACCTCCGCCACGACTGCCGGGAGCTGACCCGTCATGCAACTCACCGCCCGCGCCACCGACCGCCCCGACGCCGCCCCGACCCGCCGCGACGCCGACGGCATGGCCGTGGCCTCCTTCATCCTGGGCCTCGTCGGCCTGCTCGTCCTGAATGTCTTCCTCGGCCCGATCGCGATCATCCTGGCCACGGCCGCCCTCTGGCGCGGCACCACCCGCCGGGGCCGCGCCTTCCTGGGCCTGGGCCTGGGCGTCGCGGACCTCATCGTCCTGGTCGCCTTCATGCAGGCGGACAGCACGATCTCCTGGAGCTTCTGAAGGCGAACGGGGCATCGCCGTCCGCCGTACCGCCGTACCGCCGTGGGCAGTCGTTCCGCAGGGCGATGGGGGTCCCCCCGCTCGAGCGGAGCCGAGAGTGGGGGAGGGTGGGCACGGCCTGCAACGCCGGGTGCCGCCGACCGACCCCAGCGGCAGTTCGGGCAAGGTGCACGCGGCTCAAGCCCAGCGCAGCGGCCACGCAGCGGCCCCGTAGAATCGTGCGCACCATGGCATACCTCGACCACGCCGCGACCACCCCGATGCTCCCGGAGGCAGTCGAGGCACTCAGCGCGCACCTGAGCGTCACCGGCAACGCCTCCTCCCTGCACGCGTCCGGCCGCCGCGCGAGGCGCACCGTCGAGGAAGCCCGCGAGACGCTCGCGGACGCGCTCGGCGCCCGCCCCAGCGAGGTCGTCCTCACCTCCGGCGGTACCGAGGCCGACAACCTCGCGGTGAAGGGCCTGTACTGGTCCCGCCGCGACGCCGACGCCCGCCGCACCCGGATTCTCGCCAGCCCCGTCGAGCACCACGCCGTCCTCGACGCCGTCCACTGGCTCGGCGAACACGAGGGCGCCACCGTCGAGTACCTCCCGGTCGACGGCTATGGACGCGTCCACCCCGAGGCCCTGCGCGAGGCCCTCGCCAAGAACCCCGACGACGTCGCCCTGGCCACCGTGATGTGGGCCAACAACGAGATCGGCACCGTCCTCCCGGTCCGTGAACTCGCCGATGTCGCGAAGGAGTTCGGCGTCCCGCTGCACGCCGACGCCGTCCAGGCCTTCGGCCAGGTCCCCGTCGACTTCGGCGCCTCCGGCCTCGCCGCGATGACCGTGTCCGGACACAAGATCGGCGGCCCCTACGGCATCGGCGCCCTGGTCCTCGGCCGCGAGTACACCCCCGTACCGGTCCTGCACGGCGGCGGCCAGGAGCGGCACGTCCGCTCCGGCACCCTGGACGTCCCCGCGATCGCCTCCTTCGCGGTCGCCGGCCGTCTCGCCGCCGAGCAGCGCGAGTGGTTCGCCACCGAGATCGGCGCCCTGCGCGACAGCCTGATCGAGGCGGTCCGTACGGCCGTCCCGGACGCGATCCTCGGCGGCGACCCGGTCGACCGGCTCCCCGCCAACGCCCATTTCACCTTCCCGGGCTGCGAGGGCGACTCCCTGCTGCTGCTCCTGGACGCCCAGGGCATCGAGTGCTCCACCGGCTCCGCCTGCACCGCCGGCGTCGCCCAGCCGAGCCATGTCCTGCTCGCCACCGGCACCGACCCGGACCTGGCCCGCGGCACCCTGCGCTTCTCCCTCGGCCACACCTCCACGGAGGCCGACGTCGAGGCGGTCGCCAAGGCGATCGGCCCGGCGGTCGAGCGCGCTCGAGCCGCCGGGCTCACCTAGTTCGCCGGAGGGGTTCTCCCCTAACTCTCCGTCACCATCAGGGACGCCATCATGCCCTCGTCCTCGTGCTGCAGCAGATGGCAGTGGAGCATGTACATGTAGGTGTCGTCGGTGAAGTCCGTGAACTCCATGGCGATCTCGATGGATCCGCCGCCGACCACCTCGTAGGTGTCGAACCAGCCGAGGTCCACGCCGGTCGGATCCTCGCCGTTGATGGAGATCAACTGGTAGGGCACGTCGTGGAGATGGAACGAGTGCTCCAGCTGGGTGCTGTTCTTGATCGTCCAGATCTCCTTGGCGCCCAGCGTGGTGCTGATCATCGCCATGGACGACATGCTCGTCCCCGCCGACCCGTTGATCGTCATGGTCGTGCCGCTCTGGCCGAGCGTGATGGTCCGGGCGGTGAAGTCGCTGGTGTCGTACCGGGTGATCGTGTTGAGCGAACTCGGCAGGTCGTCCGGGGTGTCCGTGCCCGACGCGGTGATCGCGAGCACGTCGTACGTGCCGCTGCCGCCGCGCACCCAACCGGTGGTGACGACGGCCTGGAGCGTGACCGCGTCCGACAGGTCCAGCACGAACTCCGCGCGGGCGCCCGCCACCAGCCGGATGCTGGTCACCTCGGTGGCCGCGGTGAGATAACCCTGGTCGGTGGCGATCTGGTTGAGCGTTCCGCCGTCGCTGCGCTGGATGGTGATGATGTCCGACGGGGAGGCGTTCAGACAGCGGAACCGGGTGCGGGTCTTGGTCGCCGTGAAGGTGAGCGTGGTGTCGTCGACGTTGGTGCCGTTCAGCAGCAGCGGGAAGCTCAGCCCGCTGCTGAGGTAGCCGGTGAGGTTGTACTTGATGTCGCCGCTGCTGCTCGCGGCCAGGCTCTGGAAGATCAGCGGGATGTCGTCGGTGCCATAGGTGCTGGGGAGGTCGGAGGACGCGGTGGAGTCGTCCTCCACGATGATCATGCCGGCCAGGCCGTGCACCGCCTGCTTCGCCGTGGTGCCCAGGGCGTGCGGGTGGTACCAGAGCGTCTTGGCCTCGTCCTTGACGGTGAAGGTGGGGGACCAGGTGGTGCCGTCCGAGAAGGCGACCTGCGGGCCGCCGTCCATCTTGGCCGGGACGTGGGCGCCGTGGAAGTGGACGGTGGTGTCCTCGCCCAGGCTGTTGGTGATGTCGAGCAGGACCGTGTCGCCGCTGGTCCACTTCATGGTGGGGCCGAGGAAGGACTGGTTGTAGCCCATCGTGCTGCTGGTGACCCCTGGCACCACCTCGGCGGTGCCGGTCTTCGCCTCCAGCGTGAAGGTGGTCGTGCTGCCGGAGGTGGTGCCCTCCAGGAGGTCAGGGACGGTCAGGGTGGCGGTGTTGGTGGCGGCGCTCGCCTTGTTCTTGCCCGCCTCGGTCAGCAGTGAGAAGGCGCCACCGGCGCCCGCGACCGCCCCGAGTGCGACCCCGGCCATGCCGCCGAGGAACCTGCGCCGGTGCACTCCCTTGCCACCGGAGGTGCGGGCGGTCTTGGTGTGCCTGGACTTGTTGCTGCTGCCCGTGTCGCTGGTGCGTCCATCGGGCTCGGTGATGTCAGCCATGGACCGGGATGGTCGACGTGAGTTCTGTGCGAGGACTGGGCCGAGATTAGGAGCCGACCGGGTGCGCTGTGCGGCCGCCGTGAAGGGAGTACTCGCTCAACTCCATTACGGAAGAGCGAAGTTGGCGTGCCGCAGGTCACCTCCGCCGCGGGGGACGCAACGGACACACGAAGAACGGGGCTACGCACAGGGTCACGATTGCGTCACCGAGGTCGGACCTGTCCGGCCCGTCGGACAAGCCCCATGTACCGCTCCCAGTCCCAGTACGGCCCCGGGTCCGTGTGGTCCGTCCCCGGCACCTCCACATGCCCGATGACATGGTCCCGGTCGACGGGTATGCCGTACCGCCCGCATATCCCCGCGGTCAGTCGCGCCGAGGAGGCGTACATCGCGTCCGTGAACGACGACCTCCGCTCCACGAAGCCCTCGTGCTCGATGCCGACGCTGCGTTCGTTGTACTTCCGGTTGCCCGCGTGGAAGGCCACGTCCAGCTCGCGGATCATCTGTGTGACCTGCCCGTCCTCGCGGACGATGTAGTGGGCCGCGGCCTGGTGTCCGGGGTCCTCGAAGGCCTTGACCGCGCTCGCGTAGCCGCCCTGGGTGACATGGACGACCACGCGGTCGATCGCGTAGTCGTCCGGCCGGTCCGCCCGCCGATAGTTCCCCGGGGAGGCCGCGATCCACCGCGCGCCCCGGAAGTCCACCGCCCCCGCCACCCGCGGCCGCTCCACCCCTGGCAGCCGCCACCACAGACGGGACAGCTCCTCGCGGGCCAGCGCTGCCGTGCCCACGGCGGCCACCGCCCCGCCGACGATCAGCGCACGGCGCCCCAGCCGCCGGTCGGCGTCAACGTCCCTCGTCCCGTCCCCCATGTGATCGCCCTTCCCGTCCCCTGTGATCGTCAACGGATACTCGTGGGCTCCGGTTCCCGACGGCCCGTACTCTTGAAGGGTTATGACTGACACCCCGCAGCGCCCCCTCCGCGTCCTCGCCGCCATGTCCGGCGGGGTGGACTCCGCCGTCGCCGCCGCCCGCGCCGCCGAGGCCGGCCATGACGTGACCGGAGTCCATCTCGCGCTCTCCGCGAACCCGCAGTCCTTCCGCACGGGCGCGCGCGGGTGTTGCACCATCGAGGACTCGCGTGACGCCCGCCGCGCCGCCGACGTCATCGGCATCCCGTTCTACGTCTGGGACCTCGCCGACCGCTTCCGCGAGGACGTCGTCGAGGACTTCGTCGCCGAGTACGAGGCCGGCCGCACCCCGAACCCGTGCCTGCGCTGCAACGAGAAGATCAAGTTCGCCGCCCTGCTCGACAAGGCGCTCGCCCTCGGCTTCGACGCCGTCTGCACCGGCCACTACGCCAAGGTGATCGTCAACGCGGACGGCTCCCGCGAGCTGCACCGCGCCTCCGACATGGCCAAGGACCAGTCGTACGTCCTCGGCGTGCTGGACGAGAAGCAGCTCGCACACGCCCTCTTCCCGCTCGGCGACACCGTCACGACCAAGGACGAGATCCGCGCCGAGGCCGAGCGCCGGGGACTCGCGGTCGCCAAGAAGCCCGACTCGCACGACATCTGCTTCATCGCCGACGGCGACACCCAGGGCTTCCTCGCCTCCCGTCTGGGCAGGGCGGAGGGCGACATCGTCGACGAGTCCGGCACCAAGGTGGGCACGCACGAGGGCGCGTACGGCTTCACCATCGGCCAGCGCAAGGGCCTGCGCATCGGCACCCCGGCACCGGACGGCAAGCCGCGCTACGTCCTCGACATCTCCCCGGTGAACAACACGGTGACGGTCGGCCCGGCCGCCTCCCTGGACGTCAGCGGCCTCACCGCGATCAAGCCCCGCTGGTGCGGCACGGCACCCTCCGGCCCCGGCACCTACACCGCCCAGCTGCGTGCCCACGGCGGCGAGACCGAGGTCCGCGCCGAACTCGTCGACGGCACCCTGCAGGTGACCTTCACCGAGCCGGTCCGCGGTGTCGCCCCCGGCCAGGCGATCGTCCTGTACGACGGCACGCGCGTGGTGGGCTCGGCGACGATCGCGACGACCACGCGCGCGTCCACGGCCGTCGCCTAACCGGCCGACGAGAAGAACTCCGCCAGCGCCGGCGCGAGGGCGTGCGGATCCACCATGTGCGTCTGCCCTTCCAGCGTCCGGTACGTCCCGCGGGGCGCCGCCTCGGCCACCGCCCGGGCGGCCTCGCGCATCCAGGCGGGACTCGCGCCACCCCCGAGGGACAGCACGGGCACCGTGATCGAGGCCAGCCGGTCCTGCGGCACCAGCCCGTCGCCCATCACGGCGTTGTCGTACGCCAGGCTCGGCGCGAGCGCCTCCATCTCGGGCCACATCGGGGACTGGCGGGCACCCTGGATCATCTCCTCGGCCAGTCCCGTCAGCCGCAGGAACAGCTCGACCGCGTCCCCGCGCCGGCCGTGCTCCAGCGCCTCGGTGAGGTGGTCGGTGTACTCGGCCCGCTCCTTCGCACCGCCCTCGTAGACGGCGTACGGCACCTCGTACACGGCGATCTGACGCAGCGGCAGCCCGCTCGCCGCCGCCTCCAGGACCAGCGCGCCGCCCGACGAGTGGCCGTACAGCGACGCCTCGCCGCCCACCGCCTCGATCAGCGCGGCCAGGTCCTCGACCTCGCGGGCGACCGCGTACGGCTGGGTGTCACCGCTTCCGCCCCGGCCCCTGCGGTCGTAGGAGACGACGGTGAAACGGTCCGCGAGGGGCACCGCGAACGGCGCCACCGTGGCCCCCGTCGACATCGCCCCGCTCACCAGGATCACCGCGGGGCCGTCACCGGTGCGTCGGTACGCGATGGGGGTCCCGTCGCGCGAAATGGTCTTCTTGTCCATGCCTCAGCAGACTGCCCCAAGGCGCGGAACTAATCGCTCACGACACCTCGACTTCGTAGAAGCAGAGGTGATCCTTGATCAGCGCCACGTCCGGCTTGGGGTCCGGGTACGCCCAGACGAGGTCCGCCGCGTCCGGCAGCGACCAGTAGGACGCCGTGCCCTTGAACGGGCAGTAGGTGTGCGTGTCGGAGGGCTGCAGCATGTCGAGCCGTACGTCCTCCGGTGGGATGTAGTACCGGACCGGACAGCCCGTCTCGCGCAGCACGAGGGCCTGGTCGCTCTCCGCCAGTACCTGGTCGCCGTGCACCACGCGCACGTGCTTCTCGCCCTGCTCAATGGTGATCTTGTGTCCTTCGGCCATGGAAACAAGAGCGCTCGCGGGGCGCCGGTTCTTCCCGCGTACGGTGACCCCATGCGAATCTGCGTCTTCCTCTCCGCCGCCGACCTCGACGACCGCTACACGCGTCCCGCGCGCGAGTTCGCGAAACTGCTGGGTGAGGGCGGGCACACCCTGGTGTGGGGCGGTTCCGACGTCGGCCTGATGAAGGTGGTCGCCGACGGTGTGCAGGAGGCGGGCGGACGGCTGTGCGGGGTCTCGGTGGACTTCCTGTCGGCCAAGGTGCGCCCGGGCGTCGAGGAGATGGTGATCGCCAAGGACCTCGCCGAGCGGAAGAAGCTCCTGCTGGAGAAGGCCGACGCCGTGGTGATCATGGTGGGCGGCACCGGCACGCTCGACGAGGCCACGGAGATCCTGGAGTTGAAGAAGCACGGCCACACCGAGAAGCCGGTCGTGCTGCTCAACACCGCGGGCTTCTACGACGGCCTCAAGGAGCAGTTCCGGCGCATGGAGGACGAGGGCTTCCTGCCGCGTCCGCTGGCCGATCTGGTGTTCTTCGCCGAGGAACCGGTCGGTGCGCTGGCCTACCTCGAGGCTGTGACATCAGCGGCCACCGCCGCGGGGCAGGGCGTCGAGTAGCCACCGGCGGGTGCGAGCATGGCGGGCATGGCTACACATGTGATCACCGGAGCGGGATCCGGCATCGGCGCGGCCGTCGCCCGCCGCCTCCACGCGCGCGGGGACGACCTCGTCCTGCACGCGCGCGACGCGGGCCGCGCGAAGGAGCTGGCGGCAGCGTTCCCCGGGGCGAAGACGCTGGTGGGCGACCTGGCCGACCCGGACAAGCTGTCCTGGGCCTTCTCCCACCAGTCGCTCCCGGACCGCGTGGACTGTCTGCTGCACATCGCCGGTGTGGTCGACCTCGGCCCGGTCGGCGAACTCACCCCCAAGTCCTGGCGCCACCAGCTCAACGTCAACCTGATCGCCCCCGCCGAGCTGACCCGCCACTTCCTGCCGCAGCTGCGGGCCGCGCGCGGGCACGTCCTCTTCGTCAACTCGGGCGCGGGGCTCAACGCCGGCCCCGACTGGTCCGCTTACGCCGCCTCCAAGCACGGCCTGAAGGCCCTCGCCGACTCCCTGCGGGGCGAGGAACACGCCAACGGCGTCCGCGTGACCTCCGTCTACCCCGGCCGCACGGCCAGCCCCATGCAGGCCAAGGTCCACCAGCAGGAGGGCAAGGAGTACGACGCCGCGCAGTGGATCGACCCGGAGTCGGTCGCGACGACGATCCTGATGGCCCTCGACCTGCCCCGGGACGCCGAGGTCAACGACCTGACGGTGAGGCCGGGACGGTGACCGGGTTCCAGTTCGGCGCAGCCACCGGCGTCGGTTCGATGCCCGGCGGCGACGCCCGTGAAGCCGCCAAGACCGTCACCGGCACCTTCGAGGACTTCCCCTTCCTGGCCGAGCTGCCCGCGCGCGGACCCGGCGCCGACATGATCGGCCGCACCGCCGGGATGCTGGTCGAGCTCTACGCGCGCGTGGAGCCCAGCGGCTGGCGGATCGGGGACCGGCCGGGCCGGGACACCAAGCGCGCACGGTCCTGGCTCGGCGAGGACCTCGACGCGCTGGAGGAGTTCACCCAGGGCTACGAGGGCCCGCTGAAGGTGCAGGCCGTCGGGCCCTGGACGCTCGCCGCCGCCCTGGAGCTGCGCAACGGGGAGTCCGCCCTCTCCGACGCCGGCGCCTGCCGCGACCTCGCCGGCTCCCTCGCCGAGGGCCTGCGGCTGCACCTGGCGGAGGTCAGGCGCCGGGTGCCCGGCGCGCAGGTCGTCCTGCAACTCGACGAACCGTCCCTCACCGCCGTCCTGCGCGGCCAGGTCAGGAGCGCCAGCGGCTACCGCACCCACCGGGCCGTGGACCGGCAGATCGCCGAGTCCGCACTCCGCGACGTCCTCGGGGTTCACAGCGACGGGCCGACCGTGGTCCACTCCTGCGCACCGGACGTCCCGTTCGCCCTGCTGCGCCGGGCGGGCGTGGCGGCGGTCTCGTTCGACTTCGCCCTCCTCACCGAACGTGACGACGACACGATCGGTGAGGCGGTGGAAGGGGGTACCCGGCTCTTCGCCGGTGTCGTGCCGGGCACGGACACGGCATTGTCAGACCCGGCAGGTAGCGTCATGGGTGTCAGGACGCTGTGGCGCAGGCTGGGGCTGCAACCGGGACTTCTCGCGGAGGCGGTCAGCATCACGCCGTCGTGCGGACTCGCGGGGGCCTCCCCGGACTACGCGCGCCGGGCTCTCGCCCACTGCGTCCGGGCGGCGAGATCCCTCGCGGACAACCCAGAGTAACGGGAGGACAACACGGTGGCCGGCGACAAGCAAGCGGAGACGACGGTGCCCGCCGAGGCGCGGGAGAAGCACGCGAAGCTCGCTGAGCAGATCGAGGAGCACCGCTTCCGGTACTACGTGAAGGACGCTCCGGTCGTCAGCGACGCGGAGTTCGACAAGCTCCTGAAGACGCTGGAGGCGCTGGAGGAGGAGCACCCGGAGCTGCGGACACCGGACTCGCCGACGCAGAAGGTCGCCGGCTCGTACGAGACGGAGTTCACGGCGGTCGAGCACCGCTCACGGATGCTGTCGCTGGACAACACCTTCAACGACGACGAGCTCGCCGCCTGGGCCGACCGCATTCACCGGGAGCTGGGCGAGCAGGACTACCACTTCCTGTGCGAGCTCAAGGTCGACGGCCTCGCGGTCAACCTCACCTACGAGCGCGGCCGCCTGGTGCGCGCGGCGACCCGCGGCGACGGCCGCACCGGCGAGGACATCACGCCCAACGTCCGCACGATCACGGAGATCCCGGACCGGCTGAAGGGCGACAAGGTCCCCGACGTCGTGGAGATCCGCGGCGAGGTCTACTTCCCGATGGAGAAGTTCGAGGAGCTCAACGCCCGCCTGGTCGAGGCCGGTGACAAGCCCTTCGCCAACCCGCGCAACGCGGCGGCCGGTTCGCTGCGCCAGAAGGACCCGCGCGTCACCGCCACCCGCCCCCTCCACATGGTCGTCCACGGCATCGGCATCCTGGAGGGCTTCCAGGGCCTCACCCGGCTCTCCCAGGCCTACGACCTCCTCAAGACCTGGGGCCTGCCCACCTCCCCGCACAACCGGGTGGTCGACGACCTCGACGGCGTACGGGAGTTCATCTCCTACTACGGCGAGAACCGCCACTCCGTGGCGCACGAGATCGACGGCGTCGTCGTCAAGCTCGACGAGATCCCGCTGCAGGGCCGGCTCGGTTCGACCTCCCGCGCGCCGCGCTGGGCGATCGCGTACAAGTACGCGCCGGAGGAGGTCAACACCAAGCTCATCAACATCCGCGTCGGTGTGGGCCGTACCGGCCGGGTCACGCCGTACGCGCAGGTCGAGCCGGTGACGGTGGCCGGTTCCGAGGTCGAGTTCGCGACCCTGCACAACCAGGACGTCGTCAAGGCCAAGGGCGTCCTCATCGGCGACACCGTGGTGCTGCGCAAGGCCGGTGACGTCATCCCGGAGATCCTCGGCCCGGTCGTCGACCTGCGCGACGGCAGCGAGCGGGAGTTCGTGATGCCGTCCGAGTGCCCCGAGTGCGGCACGGCGCTGAGGCCCATGAAGGAGGGCGACGTCGACCTGCGCTGCCCCAACGCCCGCACCTGCCCGGCCCAGTTGCGCGAGCGCCTGTTCTACCTCGCGGGCCGCAAGGCACTGGACATCGAGCACTTCGGGTACGTCGCCGCCGCTGCCCTCACCAAGCCGCTGGAGCCCGAGGAGCCGCCGCTGAAGGACGAGGGCGACCTGTTCGACCTCACCATCGAGCAGTTGCTGCCCATCAAGGCGTACGTCCTGGACCAGGACAGCGGCCTGCCCAAGCGGGACCC
The DNA here is from genome assembly GCF_040612015.1 of Streptomyces sp. NPDC006476. Lineage (NCBI taxonomy): Bacteria > Bacillati > Actinomycetota > Actinomycetes > Kitasatosporales > Streptomycetaceae > Streptomyces > Streptomyces sp. NPDC006476. The sequence continues at coordinate 68,155 of NZ_JBEXPK010000027.1, forward strand.
GAAGACGGGCGAGGAGAAGGTCGTCACGGTCTTCGCCAACCAGCAGGGCGAGCCGAAGAAGAACGCGGTCTCCATGCTGGAGAACATCGCCGCCGCCAAGGAGCGCCCGCTGGCCCGGGTGCTGACCGGCCTGTCGATCCGTCACGTCGGCCCGGTGGCCGCCGAGGCGCTGGCCCGTGAGTTCCGCTCGATCGAGCGCATCGAGCAGGCCACCGAGGAGGAGCTGGCGAACACCGACGGCGTCGGCGGGATCATCGCCGCCTCCCTCAAGGAGTGGTTCGCCGAGGAGTGGCACCAGCAGATCCTGCGCAAGTGGCGGGCCGCGGGCGTCCGTACGGAGGAGGAGAGCAGCGGCGAGGACGAGGGTCCGCGCCCGCTCGAGGGCATGACCGTGGTGGTCACCGGCACCCTCGAGCGCTTCACCCGCGACGGGGCGAAGGAGGCGCTGCAGAGCCGGGGAGCCAAGGTGACCGGTTCCGTCTCCAAGAAGACGTCCTTCGTCGTCGTGGGTGACAATCCTGGTTCCAAGTACGACAAGGCGATGCAGCTCAAGGTGCCCGTCCTGAACGAGGAGGGATTCGACGTCCTTCTGGAACAGGGACCGGACGCCGCCGGCGAAGTCGCGCTTCCCACAGAGGAGTAGCGGTTGAAGGCCACCCGATCGGCGCATACCAGATGCATACGGGTGGCCGGGGCGCATTCGGGCAACCGTCCACGACCGCTGCCCGCGGAAGCCTTCTGCGGCCTACTGTTGAGATGTGCGCCTGCCGTGCCCAGCTGCGGTTGGGGCATCCCCGTTGTTCCTGAAGGGCTTTTCGGGAGCGGAGGGGAAGGGTTTTCCAACGCGGCGCCGTGGATGGATGTCGGACATCGGGCCGCCTGGCGTGGGCACCGCCGGCTGTGAGAGGGACGGGAATGGAACCGACCGAGAGCGCCGCCCCGGACTCACGGCTGCGCAAGCGCCGGGGCACCGGCGCCTGGCGGCCGAGTCGATGGGCCGGGCGGCCCCCCGGGCATCCGGGCGCGGAGGGGCGCGTCACCGGACAGTACACCGCCACACAGGTGCGTGGTGTGCCCCAGCTCACCACCGGGCATCAGCCCGCGCTCCCGGACGCCGACCAGGAACGGCACCCGTCGTGGCCCACGCTGCCCGTGGGCGTCGTCGCGGCGGCGGCCCTCGTGCTCGGCGCCGGGTTGTCCTGGGCGTTCACCGGCACCCACGCCCTCTTCCCGTCCGGCACCGTCGGCTGGTCCCTGGCCGTGCTGACCGGCATCATCGTCGGTCACCTGGTGATGCTCGGCCGCTCCCGCTGGTGGGGCGGGACGGGTTCCGGCGCCGCTCTCACCCTCGCCGTCCTGCTGCTGTACGGCTGGGTGCCTGCCGGCATGGTCAGCCTCACCGTCGTCGTGCTGGTCGGCATAGCCCGGCGCAACCGCTGGCGGCAGGGCGTGCTGCACGGCGCGGTGGACATCCTCGGCATCGGCGCGGGCGCCCTGGTGCTCGGCGCCTTCGGCCGTGTCCCGTCAGTCGAGAAGCCGTGGAACCCCGCGACATGGACGGTCTGCACCGCCCCCGAGGTGGTGCTGGTCGCCACCGCCTATCTCCTGGTCACCCGGACCCTGCTCTGGTATCTGCACGCCCCGCGGAACCGCGGACTGCCCACCGTCGCCCGTACCGCCCTGGTCAGACAGGGCCTGGTCGCGGTCGCGTTGCTCGGCATCGCCCCGCTGGTGTGCGTGGTGGCCGTCGCCCGGCCGGTGCTGCTGCCGCTGTTCGCCATCCCGCTGATCGCCCTCGACTCCACCCTGTGGATAGCCCGGGCCCGGGCCGAGGAACAGCTGCGCGACCCGCTGACCGGACTGCCCAACCGGCAGTGGCTGCTGGAGCGCATCTGGACCGCGCTGGACGACGCCGAGCGGATCGGCGCCCGGTCCGCGCTGATGCTCATCGACCTGGACCGTTTCCGGTCCGTCAACGACACACTCGGGCATCTCGCCGGGGACCGGCTGCTGCTGCAGATAGCCGACCGGCTGCGGGTCGCCCTGCCGCGCGGGGCGGAGGCCGCGCGGCTGGGCGGCGACGAGTTCGCCGTTTTACTGCCGGTCGCCGACTCGACCACGTCCGCGACCCGGGTGGCGCGCGGGCTGGTGTCCGCGCTCAGCTCCCCGCTCGACCTCGACGGCCTCACCCTCGTCCTGGAGGCCAGTGCGGGCGTCGCCGTCTTCCCCGACCACGCCCTCGACGCCGAGGGGCTGTTGCGCCGGGCTGATGTGGCGATGTACCAGGCGAAGCGGGACCGGACGGGCGTCGAGGTCTACGAGTCGAAACGGGACTCCAACACACCGGACCGGCTCGGGCTGCTCGGTGATCTGCGCCGGGCGCTGGACGCGCACGAGGTGCAGCTGCACTACCAGCCCAAGGTCCGCTTCGACGGGCAGGTGGCCGGGCTCGAGGCGCTGGTGCGCTGGGTGCATCCCGAGCGCGGGAAGGTGCCGCCGGACGAGTTCATAGCGATCGCCGAGTCGTCGGGGCTGATGCCCCACCTCACCGAGTATGTGCTGGAGACGGCGCTCGGACAGGTGGCGGCATGGCGGGCGCAGGGCCTGCACGTGCCGGTCGCCGTCAACGTGTCCCCGCGGGACGTCCACACACCCGGGTTCGCCGGCTCGGTGGCCGCGCGTCTGGCCCGGCACGGAGTTCCCGCGGGAGCGCTCCAACTCGAGATAACGGAGCACGTCCTCCTCGAGGACCCGCAGCGCGCCGCCGACACCCTCGCCGCGCTCACCGGGCACGGCGTGAAGATGTCGCTGGACGACTTCGGCACCGGCTATTCGTCGCTGGTGCATCTGCGGCGGCTGCCGGTCAGCGAGTTGAAGATCGACCGCTCCTTCGTGGCCCGGCTGGCCGTCGACCCCGAGGACGCCGAGATCGTCCGCTGCACCGTCGACCTCGCCCATTCCCTGGGCCTGCTGGTCGTCGCCGAGGGCGTCGAGGACGACGAGACCTGGGAACGGCTGCGCGACCTCGGCTGTGACGCCGTACAGGGCTGGCTGGTCGCGGCCGCGATGCCGCCGGAGGAGACGACGGCGTGGCTGCGGGCCCGGGGCTCCCGGGGCTGGCAGCGGCCGCGGGCCGCTCTTCCGGCCGCCGAGTAGTCCTCCCGGCCGTCCGGCCGCACCCGGAGACGGTCGGGCCCTTCCTCAGAGCGCTGCCGTGAAGTGTCCGATCAGCAGGGCCAGCCGCTGCTCATGGGCCGGCTCCGGCAGCCGTCCGCTGCGCATCAGCGTGACCAGCCCGTGCAGTCCCGCCCAGTACGTCTCCGTCAGCAGGCCCGTGTCCTCGCCCTCGGCCGCGATCGGCTCGACCACCGCGGCCAGTTCCCGGAACGCCTCCCACAGTGGCTCCGGAGCCTCGGGGGTGGCGAACGGCAGGTCCACGGCGAGGGTGAACATCGCGTCGTAGAGAGCCGGGCGCCGCCGCCCGAACGAGGTGTACGCCTCGGCCACCGCCGCCAGCGCCTCGCGCGGGTCCTTCGCCGCCTTGCGCGCCGCGCGCAGCTCCACCGCCAGGTCCGCGCAGCCCTGCACCGCGACCGCCGCCATGATCGCGTCCTTGCCCTTGAAGTGGCTGTAGAGGACCGGCTGGCTGTACTCGATCTCGGCGGCCAGCCGACGCGTCGTCACCGCGTCCCAGCCCTCCGTCTCGGCCAGTTCCCGGGCGGCCGTGACGATCAGCCGCTCGCGTTCCGCTCGTTCGCGCTCCCGGCGCGTCTGAATCGACATGCCAGGAATTCTAGCAGCGCTAGCCAATCTGTCGATGCTCTGCTAGCTTCGCTCTTGTCGCTAGCGTTGCTAGCAAAACGACGAAGGAGAGAGACATGACCGTCACCGCCTACACCCTGGCCGTCCTGCTCAACGCGTTCTGCCTGTTCCTCGGCTACCGGTTCCTGTTCCAGCCGGGCCCGGCCGCCGCCGGTTACGGCGTCCCGGCCGACCCCGCGGGCGACGCCGGGGCCTACCTCTCGATCAAGGGGCTGCGGGACGGCACCCTCGGCGTGGTCGGCCTCGCCGTGCTGGCCGGCGCCGGCGCGCACGCCGAGGCCTGGCTCATGCTGAGCGTGGCGATCATCCCGTTCGGCGACTGCCTGATAGTCCTGCGCAACGGCGGCGCCAAGGCCGTGGCGTTCGGGGTCCACTTCGCCACGGCGATCATTGTCCTGATCAGTGCCGGACTGCTCTTCGCGGTCTGACGGCATCCGCAGACGATCCACAGACCATCCGCAGACGAGACAGGGGGAACCGAGAGATGTCGCTGTTCGTACCGAAGTTCGACGAGACCGTCCTGGTCCGTGACGCCGAGGCCGAGGTGGTCGGGGGCGACCCCGTGGCCGTACGGCTGCTGGCCGACAGCAGTGCCAGCGGCGGCGCGCTGTCCACCGTGCGCGTCACCCTCGCCGAGGGCGCCGACGGCGCCCGCCCGCACACGCACCACAACTCCGCCGAGATGTTCTACCTGCTCGACGGCACCGCCGAGGTCCTCTCCGGCGACGACGTCGTCACCGCCGAGCGCGGCGACCTGATCATCGTCCCGCCGGACCGCCCGCACGCCTTCGCCGCCGCCCCAGGCGCCCCGGCGGACCTGCTCATCGTCATCACCCCGGGCGTCGAGAGGTTCGAGTACTTCCGCCACCTGCAGCGCATCCGCCTGGGCGAGCTCACCCCGGAGAGCCTGCTGGAGGTCCAGGACCTGTATGACAACCACTTCCTGCACAGCCCGGCCTGGGACGCCCGCCACTGAGCCGGGAAACCGTTTAACGGCGGAAGGCCCCCGCCCCCTAGGATTGGGCCCAAACCACACACACTCACCCCAGAGGAACGCTGCATGCCTGGCATCACGCGCGAGGAGGTCGCCCACCTCGCCCGGCTGGCGCGTCTGGAGCTGAAGCCCGAAGAGCTCGAACACTTCGCGGGACAGCTGGACGACATCATCGGCGCGGTGGCCCGCGTCAGCGAGGTCTCCGACCAAGACGTACCGCCGACCTCGCACCCGCTCCCGCTGACGAACGTCATGCGGGCGGACGAGGTCCGTCCGTCGCTCACCCCCGAGCAGGCGCTCTCCGGCGCCCCGGCCCAGGAGCAGCAGCGTTTCAAGGTGCCGCAGATCCTGGGGGAGGACTGACCGACATGACGGACCACATCATCAAGCTGACCGCTGCCGAGACCGCCGCGAAGATCGCCTCCGGCGAGCTCACGGCCGTCGAGGTCACCGAGGCCCACCTCGCCCGGATCGAGGCCGTCGACGAGAAGGTGCACGCCTTCCTGCACGTCGACCGCGAGGGCGCCCTCGCCCAGGCCCGGGCCGTGGACGACAAGCGCGAGCGGGGCGAGAAGCTCGGCCCGCTGGCCGGCGTCCCGCTGGCGCTGAAGGACATCTTCACCACCGAGGGCATCCCGACGACCGTCGGCTCGAAGATCCTCGAGGGCTGGATCCCGCCGTACGACGCCACCCTCACCAAGCGTCTCAAGGCGGCCGACGTCGTCATCCTCGGCAAGACCAACATGGACGAGTTCGCCATGGGGTCCTCCACGGAGAACAGCGCGTACGGGCCGACCGGCAACCCCTGGGACCTCACCAGGATCCCCGGCGGCTCCGGCGGCGGCTCCTCCGCGGCCCTCGCCTCCTTCCAGGCGCCGCTCGCCATCGGCACCGACACCGGCGGCTCCATCCGCCAGCCGGCCGCCGTCACCGGCACGGTCGGCGTGAAGCCGACGTACGGCGCGGTGTCCCGCTACGGCATGGTGGCGTTCTCCAGCTCCCTCGACCAGGGCGGCCCCTGCGCCCGTACGGTCCTGGACGCGGCCCTGCTGCACGAGGTCATCGCCGGGCACGACCCGCTGGACTCCACCTCCATCGACGCCCCGGTCCCGCCGGTCGTCGAGGCCGCCCGCAACGGCAGCGTCGAGGGCATGCGCGTCGGTGTCGTCAAGCAGTTCCGCGGCGAGGGCTACCAGGCCGGCGTCATCCAGCGGTTCGACGAGTCGGTCGCGCTGCTGAAGGAGCTGGGCGCCGAGATCGTCGAGCTGGACTGCCCGTCCTTCGACCTCGCGCTGTCGGCGTACTACCTGATCGCCCCCTCCGAGTGCTCCTCCAACCTCGCCCGCTTCGACGGCCTGCGCTACGGCCTGCGGACCGGCGACGACGGCAGCCACTCGGCCGAGGAGGTCACGTCGATCACCCGTGAGGCAGGCTTCGGCCCCGAGGTCAAGCGCCGCATCATGCTGGGCACCTACGCCCTGTCGAGCGGCTACTACGACGCCTACTACGGCTCCGCCCAGAAGGTCCGCACGCTCATCACGCGCGACTTCGAGAAGGCCTTCGAGCAGGTCGACGTGATCGTCTCGCCGACCACGCCGACCACCGCCTTCGCGATCGGCGAGCGCGCCGACGACCCGATGGCGATGTACCTGGCCGACCTGTGCACCATCCCGACCAACCTGGCGGGCAACGCGGCCATGTCGCTGCCCTGCGGGCTCGCCCCGGAGGACAACCTCCCGGTCGGTCTGCAGATCATCGCCCCGGCGCTGAAGGACGACCGTCTTTACAAGGTCGGCGCCGCCGTCGAGGCCGCCTTCGTGGAAAAGTGGGGGCACCCGCTGCTCGAGGAGGCTCCGTCGCTGTGACCAAGACAGGCAAGACGCTGACCAAGGCGCAGGACTTCAAGAAGTCCAAGTCCGGTCTGTACGTGTCCATCGCCACCACCGCCTTCGGCGCGCTCGGTGTCGCCAAGCGGATCAGGAAGGCGCGGTCCGAGCAGGACACGCTGCGGCTGATCGACGCGACCGTGGCCGCCGTCGGCATCGTCACCGGCCTCGCCGTCCTGTACCGCGAGCTGAAGCGGCTGGGCGACGACGACGTCCTGCTGGGCTGAGAGGGAAGTTCACCGTGACCACCACGACCGACCTGGTGTCGTACGAGGACGCGCTGGCGTCGTACGACCCCGTCATGGGCCTCGAGGTCCATGTCGAACTCGGCACCAAGACAAAGATGTTCTGCGGCTGTTCGACCGAGCTGGGCGCCGAGCCCAACTCGCAGACCTGCCCGACCTGCCTCGGCCTGCCCGGCTCGCTCCCGGTCGTCAACGCGACCGGAGTCGAGTCCGCGATCAAGATCGGTCTCGCGCTGAACTGCGAGATCGCCGAGTGGTGCCGCTTCGCCCGGAAGAACTACTTCTATCCGGACATGCCGAAGAACTTCCAGACCTCCCAGTACGACGAGCCGATCGCCTTCAACGGCTACCTCGACGTACAGCTGGAGGACGGCGAGACCTTCCGCGTCGAGATCGAGCGCGCCCACATGGAGGAGGACACCGGCAAGTCCACCCACGTGGGCGGCGCGACGGGCCGTATCCACGGCGCCTCGCACTCGCTGCTGGACTACAACCGGGCCGGCATCCCGCTGATCGAGATCGTCACCAAGCCGATCGTCGGCGCCGGCGAGCGCGCTCCCGAGGTCGCCCGGGCGTACGTACGTGAGCTGCGCGAGCTCATCAGGGCGCTCGGTGTGTCGGAGGCCCGCATGGAGATGGGCCAGATGCGCTGCGACGTGAACCTTTCGCTGATGCCCAAGGGCAGCGAGAAGTTCGGCACGCGCTCCGAGACGAAGAACGTCAACTCGCTGCGCTCCGTGGAGCGTGCGGCCCGCTTCGAGATCCAGCGGCACGCGGCCGTGCTGTCCTCCGGCGGCACGATCGTGCAGGAGACCCGGCACTTCCACGAGGACACGGGGTCCACGACCTCGGGCCGCGTGAAGGAGGAGGCCGAGGACTACCGGTACTTCCCGGAGCCGGACCTGGTGCCGGTCGCCCCGTCCCGTGAGTGGGTCGAGGAGATCCGGGCGGGGCTGCCGGAGTTGCCGCTAGCCCGCCGCAACCGCCTGCTCGCCGAGTGGGGCATCTCCGCCACCGACATGCAGGCGATCCTCAACGCCGGTGCGCTGGACCCGATCGTCGCCACGATCGACGCCGGCGCCGACGCGGCCTCCGCGCGCAAGTGGTGGATGGGCGAACTGGCGCGCAGCGCCAACGAGTCGGGGGTCCCCCTCGACGAACTCGCCATCACCCCGGCGCAGGTGGCCCGGGTCACCGAGCTGGTCGCGAAGGGTGATCTGAACGACAAGCTGGCCCGCCAGGTCATCGAGGGCGTCCTCGCGGGCGAGGGCACCCCGGACGAGGTCGTCGACAAGCGGGGCCTGAAGGTCGTCTCCGACGAGGGCGCCCTGACCGCCGCTGTCGACGAGGCCATCGCCGGCAACCCGGGCGTCGCAGACAAGATCCGCGGCGGCAAGGTGGCCGCGGCCGGCGCCCTGGTCGGCGCCGTCATGAAGGCGACCCGCGGCCAGGCGGACGCGGCCCGCGTCAAGGAGCTGATCCTCGAGAAGCTGGGCGTCAGCGAGGGCTGAGGTTCGTGCGGTACGGCCCCGGAGGGGTGAACCTCCGGGGCCGTACGCCTACTTTCGGCGTCCCACGACCCGTACGAAGCCAAAGGTGCGGCCCTCGTCGGCCCGTAGCATCTCGGCGACCCGGCGGCCCATCGTGCGGTGGAACTCCTCCGGGCTCTCCTCGGCGACCACCTCGCACCACGTGAGCCAGTCGCGCCAGCCGTCCTGAAGCCAGTCGGCGGCCTCGACCTCGACGGCCCCGCTGCGCGTCCAGTGGCGGTGCCACCAGTCCGCGGAGTGCCAGCACCAGAAGTCGGGCTCCCACCAGGCCCGCAGATGCTCGGGTGGCTCGGCTCCCTCCGGTTCCTCGCGCAGGGCCGGTACGACGATCCCGATCCGCCCGCCGGGCTTCAACAGCCTGGTCAGAGTGGGCAGATAGAGATCGTCGGTGCCGAAGTACTGGTACGCGTCGATCGACACGATCGCGTCGAAACCACCCTCCGCGAAGGGCAGGTCGTGCGCCTCGGCATGCACGGGCTGCACCCGGTCGGCGAACCCGGCCTCGGCGATGCGCCGGGCGTTGTCGTCGGGCGCGACCCACAGGTCGGCCGCGGTGACCTGGGCGTGGAACTCCCGGGCCAGGAAGATCGACGTCATGGCCCGGCCGCAGCCCAGGTCGAGGACGCGCGCGCAGGGGCGCAGGGCGTCCAGGCCGAGGGCGGGGGCCAGCCATTCCAGCAGCCACAGGGCGTTGGGGCCCATCTGGTTGTCGACGGTCCAACGGGCGTCGTACTGGCTGCTGAGGGGGTAACGCGGGTGGGTCACACGGTCAGTGAGATGGTCGTCCGTGGTCCTGTTGTCGGACATCGGTGAACGGGCTCCTCATGATCCTCGTAGTGAAAGGCGATGCGTAGGAGCTCGGTCGGACCTTCAAACAATGCACCCGCTTCGGTCGTCGGCGAGGAGCCGGTGACGGCTGACCAGCGGAAGCTAGCAGCTGTCCGTGCCGTCCCGCAGCCGGATTCCGCCGAGGACGCGCACCGGGCCCGCTGGACGGCGGCCACCACCGGTGTGCTGCTGGCCCTCGCCGGAGTGGCCGCCGCGGTGGTGCGGGCCCTGAACGCCGCACCGGCGCTGGTGCCGGCCGCCTACGGCCTCGGTGCCGCGGTGTGCGCGCTGGCGGGGGTGCTGGGCTCCCGGGGACGCACCCGGCGGGCGCTGTGGCTGCTGGTCGCCGGGGCGATGGTGATGGCGCTGGGGGACCAGTTCGACTGAGGTGACAGAGTGTTCGTTACTGTCCTGTGATCTGCCTCCCACTCTTGTGAATAGCCCCACGAATGGCATAAACGATCACTTCTGCCTGCAAGAGTGGTCCTCGCATTGCTCATGCGTTCTTTGCGGGCTGTTCATGTTGTGAACGACTTGTTCCCGGTCAAAGATCCACATATCGTCCCCTGGGAGCTCGTTCGTGGCAGCCCTTGCACGTTGGTGTGTCCGGCACCGCCTGGTCGCGGTCGTGGTGTGGCTCCTCGCCTTCGGCGGGGTCACTGCCGCCGCCGCGGTCACCGGCTCCGCGTACTCGAACGACTACGAGGCCCCGGGCACCGAGTCGGGCGCCGCCACCAAGCTGCTGCAGCGGGGCTTCCCGGGACTCGGCGGGGACAGCGACACCGTCGTCTGGCACGTGACGTCGGGCAGCGTGCGCGCCGCCGACGTCGAACAGACCATGACCGGCACCCTGGACAAGATCGCGGACCTGTCCGGAGTGGCCTCCGTGAGCAGTCCCTACGACGGTCAGGGCGCGGGCCGGATCAGCGCCGACGGGCACACCGCGTACGCCACGGTCACCTTCGACCACGGCGCCGAGGACATCAAGAAGTCCGAGGCCGAGGCGGTCGTGCACACCGCGAAGGCCGCGGACAGCGACGGGCTCCAGGTCGAGCTCGGCGGCAGCGCCGTCGCGCTCACCGAGTCGACCGGCGGGCACACCGCCGAGATCGTCGGCGTGGCCGTCGCCGCGGTCGTGCTGTTCCTCGCCTTCGGCTCGCTCGCCGCGTCCGTGCTGCCCATCGCGACCGCGCTGGTCGGCGTCGGCACCGCGTACTCAGGGATCGGGCTGCTCGGGCACGCCATGACGGTCGCCGACTTCGCGCCCATGCTCGGCATGCTGATCGGGCTGGGCGTCGGCATCGACTACGCGCTGTTCATCGTCACCAGACACCGGCGCGGACTCAAACGCGGGCTCTCGGTCACCGAGGCCGTCACCAACGCCGTGGCGACCACCGGACGGGCCGTGGTCTTCGCGGGTGCCACCGTTTGCATCGCGCTGCTGGGCATGCTGATCCTGCGGCTCGGCTTCCTCAACGGCGTCGCGATCGCCGCCTCCCTGACCGTCGTCCTGACGGTCGCCGCCTCCGTCACACTGCTGCCCGCCCTGCTGTCCCTCATCGGCATGCGCGCCCTGAGCCGGCGCGAGCGGCGGCGGCTGGAGGAACACGGCCCCCAGCCCGAGCTGCCCACCGGGTTCGCCCACCGCTGGTCGGCGTTCGTGGAGCGCCACCCCAAGGTGCTCGGCGTCGTCGCGCTGGCCGTGATGACGCTCCTTGCGCTGCCCACGCTCTCCCTCCACCTGGGCACCTCCGACCAGGGCAACGACCCGAGGACGTCCACCACCCGGCAGGCCTACGACCTTCTCGCCGACGGCTTCGGCCCCGGCGTCAACGGCCCCCTCACCCTGGTGACCCAGGTCGACGGTGCCGAGGACAAGCTCACCCTCGACAACCTCGACGCCACCATCCGCACCACCGACGGCGTCGCCTCGGTGACCCCGGTCACCTACAACAGCGGCGGCGACACCGCGTACTTCACGATCGTCCCGGACTCCGCACCGCAGTCGCAGAAGACCAGCGACCTCGTCGACCGGCTGCGCACCGAGGTGCTGCCGCGAGCCGAGACCGGCACCACCCTCGACATCCAGGTGGGCGGTGTGACCGCGTCGTACGACGACTTCGCGGCCGTCATCGTCGGCAAGCTGCCGCTGTTCGTCGGCGTCGTCATCGGCCTCGGCTGTCTCCTGCTGCTGATGGCCTTCCGGTCCGTCGGCATCCCGCTGAAGGCCGCCGCGATGAACGTCGCCGCGGTCGCCGCCGCCTTCGGCGTCGTCGTGGCGATCTTCCAGTGGGGCTGGGGGAGCGAACTGCTGGGCCTCGGGCGCGCGGGCCCCATCGAGCCCTTCCTCCCCGTGATCATGGTGTCGGTCCTCTTCGGGCTCTCCATGGACTACCAGGTCTTCCTGGTCAGCCGGATGTACGAGGAGTGGCTGGAGACCGGGGACAACCGGCGGGCCGTCCGCGTCGGGCTCGCCGAGACCAGCCGGGTGATCAACTCCGCGGCCGTCATCATGATCTCGGTCTTCCTGGCCTTCGTCCTCAGCGGCGACCGCGTGATCGCGATGTTCGGCATCGCCCTCGCCTCCGCCGTCGCCCTCGACGCCTTCGTCCTGCGCACGCTGCTCGTCCCGGCCCTCATGCACCTGCTCGGCGGCGCCAACTGGTGGCTGCCCCGCTGGCTCGACCAGCGCCTGCCCCGCATCAGCATCGAACCGCCCGAGTGCCGCGCCGCCCATGAAAGGCTGGCCGCCGCGACGGACGCCGAGGTGGCGGACGTCCTGGCGGAGGGGGACCAGCGCGATGTACGCGATATCACTGGGTGACGGCGCCGAACTGCGGCCGCTGGAACCCTGGCACGCCGAGGAGTTCCTGGCGCACCTGGAGCGCGGCCGGGAGTTCATCGGACGGTTCATCCCGTTCGGCGCCCAGGTCGTCGACGCGGCATCCGCCCGCGAGACGCTCCAGCGCTACGCCGACCTGCGCGCCGCCGACACCGCCTCCTACCACGGGATCTGGCTGGACGGGAAACTCGTCGGCGGGGTGCTCACCCTGAACTTCGACGCAGCGACCGGCAACGCCGAGGTCGGGTGCTGGCTGGAGCCCGCCGCGACCGGGCGGGGCCTGGTCACCCGGGCGATGCGGACACTGATCGACTGGGCGGTGGAGGAGCGCGGCATCCACCGCGTCGAATGGGTCGCCGCCTCCGGCAACGTGCCCAGCATCAAAGTCGCCCGGCGCCTGGGCATGACCCGCGATGGCGTACGGCGCCAGGCACACCCCTATGGTGGGGTGCGGCACGACCTCGAGGTGTGGTCGATCCTCGCCCCCGAGTGGCGTGAAGCACGCGCCCGTGCCGAACACAACGATCATTAAGACCCCTCTCAGAGAGCGTCCGTACGGTGCCAGACATGGGAACCAAGACAGTTGACGAGGCCGGCACGACCGAGGCCGCCGAAGTGAAGCGCGACGAGGCGGCGGTGGACGCCCCCCAGACCGAGGCCACGACCGAGGAGGAGCAGCCCGAGACCGACGAGGTGGCCGAGGCGCCCACCGACGAGGAGGCGGGCCCCACCGGCGTCGGCCAGGGCGCGGGGGCGGTCGTCTCCGCCGCCCTTGGCCTCGTCTCGCTGACCGGCAGCTGGATCGGCACGGTCGCCGCCGCCCGCCAGACGCTCGTGGGCCAGCTGCAGACCTCGTCCACGGCGAGCGTCGCCAAGCAGGTCAAGGCGGTCTACGGCGACGCGTGGCAGACCAGCGCCCTGTGGGGCGGCGTCTTCGCGCTGCTCGCCCTGGTCGTCGGCGTCGTCGTCCTCGCCCGTCCCGCCTTCGGCGTCCCCGGCAAGCCGCAGGCCGCATGGATCAAGTCGGTCGCCTGGGGCGGTGTCGCCCTCGGCGTCATCGGCCTCCTCCTGGCCGTGCTCAAGTACACCGACGTCCTGCTCGGCCTGCCCTCCGCCGGCTGAATCGACGCAGGTCCCAAGGGGTCTCAGACCATCTGTAAGCACCTTACGGAGCGTCTGAGGCCCCTTCCGCGCGTCTAAGGCCCCAGAGGCCGCCGAAGATGCGGAACTCTCCCGATGTGGCCCACCCCCCTTGGAGACGAAGGTTGAGGCATCGCAGAAAGCGAAGCCGAATCCGCCTCTCTCAAGGGACCAAGGGACACACCATGTACGAGTACGAGATCTCGCAGCTCCGTTCCGCCGAACTGATCCGTCAGGCCGACCAGGAGCGCCTGGCCCGCGAGGCCGCCAAGGGCCGCCGCGCCGCCCGCCGCGAGGCACGCCACGCCGCGGAGGACGAGTCCCATACCCCCCGCCTCCGCAGGCTCCGGTCGGCCCGCGCGGCATGAGCCCGGTACGCCTGGAGGACGGCCCCGCGGGGGAGGGCCGCCCTCGGGGAAACGACCGCAGCACCCCGCGAACGCCCTCACCGCACCTGCCCGCGGTGGGGGCCGCGGTGCGTCCGCTCCCCGTCGCTCCGGGGAAAACCGGTGCCGTCCCGTCGTACCCCCATGCGATGCTCGCCCTCGTGGAGACCAGGTCCGTAAGTCGGGTGTTCGTCGGCCGAGCCGAAGAGCTCGGGACGCTGAACGACGCCCTCGCCCGTGCCGCCGCGGGCGAACCGCAGGCGCTGCTGATCGGCGGGGAGGCCGGAGTCGGCAAGACACGGCTGGTCGAGGAGTTCGCCACCGCGGCCTGCCGCGAGGGCGCGGTCGTCGCACTCGGCGGCTGTGTGGAGATCGGCGCCGACGGCCTGCCCTTCGCCCCCTTTTCCACCGCCCTGCGCGCCCTGCGCCGCGAACTGCCCGGGGAACTCGCCGCCGCGGCCGCCGGACAGGAGGAGGAACTGGCCCGCCTGCTGCCCGAACTCGGCGAGGCCTCCGGCGGCCGGCACGACGAGGAGGGCATGGCCCGCCTCTTCGAACTCACCGCCCGCCTGCTGGAGCGCGTCGCGGCCGAGCGCACCGTCGTCGTCGCCCTGGAGGACCTGCACTGGGCCGACGCCTCCACCCGCCATCTGCTGGCCTACCTCTTCCGCACCCTGCGCACCGGCCGGCTCGTCGTCCTCGCCACCTACCGCGCCGACGACATCCACCGCCGCCACCCGCTGCGCCCCCTGCTCGCCGAACTCGACCGGCTGCGGACCGTCCGCCGCGTGGAACTCGCCCGCTTCAACCGGCAGGAGGTCGGCCGCCAGATCGCCGGCATCCTGGCCGCCGAACCGGACCCCGACCAGGTCGACGCCATCTTCGAACGCTCCGACGGCAACGCCTTCTTCGTCGAGGAACTCGCCGTCGCCGCCCACGAGGGCTGCTGCACCGGCCTCACCGACTCCCTGCGCGACCTGCTCCTGGTGCGCGTCGAGGGCCTGCCCGAGAGCGCCCAGCGGGTCGCCCGGATCGTCGCCGAGGGCGGCTCCACCGTCGAGTACCGCCTCCTGGCCGCCGTCGCCCGGCTCGCCGAGGACGACCTCATCGAGGCGCTGCGGGCCGCCGTGGGCGCCAACATCCTGCTCGCCACGCCCGCCGGAGACGGCTACCGCTTCCGCCACTCCCTGGTCCGCGAGGCCGTCAGCGACGACCTGCTGCCCGGCGAGCGCTCCCGCCTCAACCGCCGCTACGCCGAGGCCCTGGAGGCCGACCCCACCCTGGTCCCGGCCGACGAGCGTGTCATGCGTCTGGCCAGCTACTGGTACCACGCCCACGACGCCGCGAAGGCCCTGCCCGCCGTCCTCGACGCCGCCGTCGCGGCCCGCTGCCGGCACGCCTACAGCGAGCAACTGCGGCTCCTGGAACGGGCGATGGAGCTGTGGGACACCGCTCCCGAGGACGTACGGGGCGCACTGCGCCTCGGCGACTACTGCGAGGTCTACGCTCCCTGCGGCTGCGATCCGGCCACCACCCCGCTGCACTTCCTCGACCTCATGGCCGAGGCCGCCGGCGCCGGCCGGCTGTGCGGGGAGCGGGAACGCGCCCTGAAGATCACCAAGCGCGCGCTGCATCTGCTGGAGGACGAGGACGATCCGCTGCGGGCCGCCTGGTTCTGGGTCCAGCGCTCCCGTCTCGTGCAGGCCCTGGCCCGCGGCGACGGCTGGCGGGAGCTGGCCACCGCCCAGGACCTGGTGCGCGGTTTGCCGCCCTCCGAGGTGCACGCCGAGGTCCTCGCCCACGCCGCCGGCTGGGCGATGCTGCACGAACCCGGCCCCGACGCCCTCTCTGCCGCCGAACGCGCCGTGCAGTACGCGCGCATGGTCGGCGCCCGGGAGATCGAACTCAACGCCCGCCTCACCCTCGGCGGCCTCATGGTCGACGCCGGCTCGGTCGAGTCCGGCCTCGCTGAGATGTACGAGGTCAAGGACCGGGCCCTGGAGGAGGGCGTCGCCGTCGTCGCCGGCCGGGCCTACGTCAATCTGCCCTCCGCGCTCGACTCGGTCGGCCGCACCCGGGAGGCCGTGCCGCTCCTGAAGGAGGGCCTCGCCTTCACCAGGAGGTTCGGCCTGCTCGAATCGGAGGCCTGGGTGTGGGCCAACCTCTCCGAGTCGACGTACTCCCTGGGCCTGTGGGACGAGGCCGCCGACGCAGCGGCGGGCGCCCTGCGGGTGGGGCACAGCGCGAAGCCCCAGGGCAGCGGCGCCATGTGCCTGGCGCACCTCGCCCTGGGCCGCGGCGACCTCACCGAGGCGGCCCGCCAACTGGCCGCCGCGCGGGCCTTCCTGGGCACCCACGACCCCATGCCCCAGCACACACTGCTCCTCTCCCGCATCGCCATCGGCGTCGCCGCGGGCGAGGGCCGCCTGCTGGACGCCCGCGCCGAACTCGCCCGGGCCCTGGACGCCGGGATGCCGCCGGGCACCCAGCGTGACGGCTGGCCCCTGCTGCTCGCCGCCGCGACCGCCGAGGCCGACGCCCGCACGCTGCCCGCCGCCGCCCAGGACCGGGCCGCCGTCCTGGACCGGATCCGCGACGCGGCCAAGAAGACCACCACCGACGCCCCCATCTGGCTCGCCCACGAGAAGTGGGTGCGGGCCGAGCTCTCCCGCGCCGAGGACGAGGACACCGCCGACACCTGGTCGGACGTGGTCACCGCCTTCGAGTGCCTGGACCGGCCCTACGACCTCGCCCGCGTCCGCCACCGCCTCGCCGGGGCCCTGCTGCGGGACGGCGGCGAGGACGAGCGCGAGCGCGCCGCCGAACTGCTCCGCCTCGCCCACGCAATCGCCGGCCACCTCGGCGCCCGTCCGCTCGCCGAGGCCGTCGCGCTGCTCGCCCAGCGCGCCCGGCTCGCCCTGCACCGCGTCCCGGACCAGCGGCCGGCCGACCCGGTCGAGGCCCTCGGGCTCACCAGCCGCGAACGCGACGTCCTGCGCCTGGTCGCCGCCGGACGTACCAACCGCCAGATCGCCGAGCAGCTCTTCATCTCCCCGAAGACGGCCAGCGTCCACGTGTCGAACATCCTGGCCAAGCTCGGCGTCTCCGGAAGGGGAGAGGCCGCGGCGGTGGCGCACCGGGTGGGGCTGTCGCCGGCCGATCCGCTCACCGCCCGGACGGCGGGGTGAGACGTAGGCTGGAGACGACCGGCACAGGGAGGCGCCGTGTTCAACGCTTTCGAGGAACTGTTCGCGCCGGGCCGCAAGCACACCCGTGACGAACAGAACCGGCTGGAGCTGACCCGGGAGGACGTCGGTGACAACGATCCGGGGCGCGGTCCGATAGACCTGGCGTCCGGAAAGGTCGTGGTGCGCCCGCCCAAGCCGGAGCAGGACGAGGAAGGGCCCGAGGTGCCGGGGGAGGAGTGACCCAGGGGTCACTTCACCTGCAGCTCCAGGATCCGGTCGTCTCCGCTCTTCGGGTGGCCCCTTCCGTCCGTGTTGCTCGTCGTCAGCCACAGCTTGTCGCCGCCCGCCGCGGCCACCGTGCGCAGGCGGCCGTACTCGCCCTCCAGGAAGGGCTGGGGGTCGGCGGAGGCCTTCGTGCCGTCCAGGGGTATGCGCCACAGGCGCTGACCCCTCAGGCCCGCCATCCAGATGGAGCCCTGGGCGTAGGCGATACCGCTGGGGGAGGCCTCGTCGGTGTGCCACTGGGCTATCGGGTTGTGGAACTTCGCGTCGGAGGACTTGCCCTCGGCTTCCGGCCAGCCGTAGTTGTCGCCCGGCTTGATCGCGTTCAGCTCGTCCCAGGTGTCCTGGCCGAACTCCGCGGCGAACAGGCGCTGTTCGGGGTCCCAGGCCAGCCCTTGTACGTTCCGGTGGCCGTACGTGTACACGGGGGAGTCCGGGAACGGGTTGCCGGGGGCCGGGTCGCCCTCGGGGGTCAGGCGGAGGATCTTGCCGCCCAGGGACTTCTTGTCCTGCGCCAGGCCGCGGTTGCCGCTCTCGCCCGTGCCCGCGTAGAGCATGCCGTCCGGGCCGAAGGCGATCCGTCCGCCGTTGTGGATGTAGCCCTTGGGGATGCCCTTGAAGATCGTGTCCGGGGCGCCCAGTTGCTCACCGGCCGGCTTCTTCGGGTCGTACAGCACGCGGACGACGCGGTTGTCCGAGGCCGAGGTGAAGTACGCGTAGATCATGTGGTCCGAGGCGTAGTCCGGGGAGAGGGCGATGCCGAGCAGGCCGCCCTCGCCGGCCGCGGAGACCCCGGAGACCTTGCCGAGGTCGGTCTTCTCGCCCGTCTTCTCGTCGACCCTGGTGATCGTGCCCTGGTCCCGGGAGGCGACGAGCAGGCCGCCGTCACCGGGGAGCGGGGCCAGGCCCCAGGGGCTGTTCAGCCCGGTGGCGACCGTCCGCAGCACCTTCACCGAACCCTTGGCGGGCGGCGGCTGATCGGCGGCCCGGCGGGACGGGGAAGCGTTCGCCGACGAGCCTCCCGACGTGCCCCCCGATGTCGTACCGTCTCCGCCCGCCGAGCCGCCGCCCCCGCCGGAGGAGCAGCCCGCTGTCAGCAGGAACGTGGTGGCCAGTAAGGCCGGTACAGCTCGTCGTAGCACGGTCTCGGTCCCTTCGCACAGCGGTCCAGTCGGCAGGTTCTACCTGTGATACACCGCTCGCGCCTCACAGGTTCCCGGTCACCCGGACCCCAATCGGCGACCGGAGACGAGCGGTGCGACGGCTCGCCCCGGACTCGGTTCTCGATCGCGTGAACGCTGGATCGGCGATCGGCGATCGGCGATGGGGGGTGCGGCGGCTTCCGTCGGGATGGGGTAGGCCCTGGATCGCTGGCGCCGGATCGGCAGCCGGCGCTGGGGGGTGTGGCGGCTTCCGTCGGGATGGGGTAGGCCCTGGATCGCTGGCGCCGGATCGGCAACCGGCGATGAGGTGTGGGACGGTTTCCGCCAGGCTCGGGCCCTCGATTGCCTGCCGCGCAATCGGCAACTGGCGACGAGGGGGGCCTCCGCCGGGTTCGGGCTCTCGGTCGCCGGGAGTTCATCGGCGGCCGTTGGTGAGCGGGGTTGTGGTTGTGTCGTTGGGTGGGGTTCTCGGTCGCCGGGAGTTCATGGGCGGTCGTCGGTGAGTGGGGTTGTGGTTGTGTCGTTGGGTGGGGTTCTCGGTCGCCGGGAGTTCATGGGCGGTCGTCGGTGAGTGGGGTTGTGGTTGTGTCGCTGGGGCGGGCGCTCGATCGCCCGGCGCTCATCGGCGACCTTCGGCCATCGCGGTCACGGCCGTGGCCCTGGTTCAGTCCCACGACCCCAGAGCGCCCGGCAGCTCCGCCACCTCGGTCAGGTCCTCCGGTGTCAGGTGCAGGTCGGCCGCCGCCGCGTTCTCCGCCGCCCAGCGCTCCTGCTTGGTGCCCGGGACCGGGACCACGTGCCGGCCCTGGGCCAGCACCCAGGCCAGCGCGACCTGGGCCGCGGTCACGTCCTCGCCGTGCCGGGCCGCGACCCGGCGCAGACCGGCCACGATCGGCTGGTTGGCGGCCATCATCTCGGCGGTGAAGCGGGGATGCCGGGCGCGCACGTCGTCCGGTTCGAAGCCCTCGCCCGGGGTGAGGGTGCCGGTCAGAAAGCCGTTGCCGAGCGGCATCGCGGCCAGGAAGCCGATGCCGCGCGCCTCGCACCACGGCAGCAGCGACTCCAGCGCCTCCGGGGACCACACCGACAGCTCGGCCTCCACCGCGCTCACCGGGAACACCTGCTGGACCCGCCGCAGCTGCCGGATCGTCGCGTCGTGCAGCCGGCCCCCCGACCGCCGCCCGCCCCGCGCCCCGACCGCACACAGCCCGAGCGCCCTGACCTTCCCGGCCCGGACGAGCTCCGCCATCGCGCCCCACGTCTCCTCGACGGGGACCTCCGGGTCCGCGCGGTGCAACTGGTAGAGGTCGATCACGTCCGTCTGCAGGCGCCGCAGCGACGCGTCACAGGCCCGCTTCACATAGCCGGGGCGGCCGTTGGCCACGATGTGCTGCTCACCCACCAGCAGCCCCACCTTCGTCGACACGAAGGCGTCCGCGCGCCGCTCCTTCAACACCCGCCCCACCAGCAGCTCGTTGGTGAACGGGCCGTACATGTCCGCCGTGTCCAGGAGCGTCGAGCCCGCGTCCAGCGCCCGGTGCACCGCCCTGAGCGACTCCTCGCCGCGCTGCCGCGAGCCGCTGTACGCCCAGCTCATCGGCATGCACCCCAGGCCGACGGCCCCCACGGCGAGGGCCCCCGCGCCCATCGTCCTGCGCTCCACCTGCTCGTGACCCTCCTTCTTACGGATCCCCCAACCTAACCTCTGCGCCTCCACCGGCCTGACATAGCCTCCTGACATGACTGCTGACGTGTGGCTTCCGCTCCCGCCGGACGAGATCGAGGGTCTCCCGGCCGGGCCCGAGTACCGCTTCTGGAACGGCGAGAAGGACTTCCCCGCAGACCCCGCCGACTGCTCCTTCTACGTCGTCCCCTACATGAAGCCCGCCGAAGTCGTCGTCCGCCCGCTGCCGCAACTCGGTTCCGTCCAGGTGGTCCAGACACTGTCGGCCGGCATCGACAGCCTGGAACCGGGCCTGAAGCACCTGCGCCCCGGCGTCCAGGTGTGCAACGCGCGCGGAGTGCACGAGGCGAGCACCGCCGAGCTGGCGCTCACGCTGATCCTCGCCTCCCTGCGCGGTGTCCCCGACTTCGTGCGGGGCCAGGAACTGGGGGAGTGGCGCGGCGGTTTCCGGCCCGCGCTCGCCGACAAGAGCGTCCTCATCGTCGGGTACGGCTCGATCGGATCCGCGATCGAGGACCGGCTCGTGCCCTTCGAGGTCGCGCGGGTGGTGCGCGTCGCGCGCTCCGCGCGCACCACGGAGCGCGGCCCCGTGCATCCGCTCACCGATCTGCCCCGGCTGCTGCCCGAGGCGGACGTCGTCGTCCTGATCACGCCCCTGACCGAGTCCACGCGCGGCCTGGCGGGCGCCGACTTCCTCGCCCGGATGAAGGACGGAGCGCTCCTCGTCAACGTCGCGCGCGGACCCGTCGTCGACACCAAGGCGCTCCTCGCCGAGCTGGAGAGCGGCCGCATCACGGCCGCCCTCGACGTCACCGACCCCGAACCACTGCCCCGAGAGCACCCGCTGTGGAAGGCGCCCGGCGTGCTCATCAGCCCCCATGTCGGGGGACCCACCTCGGCGTTCCTGCCCCGCGCGAAGCGACTCATCGTCAACCAGCTGACACGTTTCGTGAACCGTGAACCCCTCGCCAACGTGATCCTTACGACGGGTTCGCCCGACGCGTAGCGCACGAGCGGGCGCTGTCGAGCGCGGGCGCGCAACCGGCGCGTCATCCGCTTCCGGTACGCTCCGCAATCTTCCGGACGCGGTACGTGCTCGCATCGCCGCTGGTCGTCACGGAGCGTAGAGGAACTATGTCCCTGAGTGACGAGACTGGTGTATCGTCCCGAGCAGGGGCTGCGCCGCGCACCGTTCGGCGCCGGGGACGGACATTTCAGACTGTGAGGGGGGCGACGGGCGATGCACGGCCTATGGACGAGCGATCCGACGCGGCGGGGCCGCCGGCGGCGACCCTGGCGCACGGCCGCGCGCAGACGCGGACACCACAGCAATCACGGCTGCCGGCACAACCACCATCACCGCAGGCACAGCAGCGACAGGGGGCATGCGCACCCAGCGCACCGGGAGCCGCGGGACGCGGGAGCGGCGCGGACCGGGAGGACCCGGTGACCTCGCCGCCGCCTCTCACGGCCACCCTGGACGGAGCGGTGCGGGCACAGCCCTCGCCGGGGCGGTCGCCCCGGCCGCCGATCACCGGTGCCGGCAGTACCCTGGTCCGCCAACTCGTCCTGGCCCTGGTCTGCGCGGGATACGCCGTCGGTTCCGCGGTCGACTGGGGTTCGGGCGAACTGGCGCTGATCATGGGTGACTTCGGCCTGGCCGCGGCGGCCGCGACCGCCGCCGTGTCCTGCTTCCTGCACGCCCGCAACCGCCGTATCCGCTTTCGACCCGCCTGGCTGCTGTTCGCCCTCTCCTCGACCATGACGGCCCTGGGCAACGCGGTCTGGGGGTGGTACGAGGTGGTCCTGGACGAGCAGGTGCCCAGCCCCAGCTACGCCGACCTGTTCTTCCTCTGCTTCGCGCCGCCCGCCATCGTCGGGCTGCTGGTGCTCGCCAAGCGGCCCGTGACGAAGGCCGGCTGGGTCTGCCTGGGACTGGACGCCTGGCTGATCGGCGGCTCGCTGCTGACCCTGTCCTGGAGTCTCGCGCTCGCCCAGGCGGCCAAGTTCGACGGGCCGAGCGTGGCGCAGACCGCGCTGTCGCTGGCGTACCCGCTGCTGGACATCGCCCTGGTCAGCATGGTGCTGGCGCTGCACTTCCGGCGCTCGGCGGTCAACCGCACGGCCGTCAACACCGCCATCGGCGCCCTCGCGCTGACGGTGATGTGCGACGCCCTGTTCACCTCGCCGCTGCTGCGCGACCACTACCACTCGGGCCAGCTGCTCGACGCGGGCTGGTTCGCCGGCTCGCTGCTCCTCGCGTACGCGCCCTGGGCCGCGCCCCGGCACACATGTCCGGAGGAGGACGACGGGCACACGCGCGTGGTGCACGAGCACCTGCCGGGCCGGCGCGGCGGCACCCACCCCCAGCACGCGCCCGCGCAGGGGGACGACCACAGCCGGTACCCGGCCGCCCGGCCCATCGCCGGCTCCCTGGCCGCCCTCACGCCCTACCTCGCCGCCGCCGTCTGCACCCTGGGGATCCTCTACAACGTCCTCAACGGCCGCAGCGTCGACCGCGTCGTGCTCATCACCGGCGGCACGGTGGTGCTCGCCCTCGTGATACGCCAGGGCATCATGCTCCTGGACAACATCACCCTCACCCAGGAACTCGCGCAGAAGGAGAACCACTTCCGCTCCCTGGTGCAGGGCTCCAGCGACGTCATCATGATCGCCGCGCCCAGCGGCGTGCTGAGGTACGTCTCCCCGGCCGCCGCCGGGGTCTACGGACGCCCCGCAGAGGAACTGGTGGGCAGCGAACTGGCCAGTCTCATCCACCCGGAGGACCTGGGCTGCGTGGTGCACGAGGTGCGCCGCTTCCTCGCCGCCAGCCCCCAGGAGGAACCCACCACCCGCATCGAGTGCCGCTTCCGCTCCGGTGACGGCGGCTGGCTCAACGTCGAGTCCACCGTCAACCGCCACCACGGCGGCCTCATCTTCAACAGCCGGGACGTGACCGAAAGAGTGCGGCTGCAGGCGCAGTTGCAGCACAACGCCGAGCACGACCCGCTCACCGACCTGCCCAACCGCGCCCTGTTCACCAAGCGGGTCCAGCAGGCCGTGTCCGGCCGCCGCGCCTCCGACCGGGGCGCCCATCTGCGCGGCACGGCCGTCCTCTTCATCGACCTCGACGGCTTCAAGGCCGTCAACGACACGATCGGGCACCAGGCCGGGGACGAACTGCTCGTCCAGGCCGCCCGCAGACTCCAGGACGCGGTCCGGCACGGCGACACCGCGTCCCGGCTGGGCGGCGACGAGTTCGCGGCCCTGATCGTCGGCGACGGTACCCGGGACCGCACCGCGCGCGAACGTCACATCCTGGAGCTCGCCGACCGCCTCAGGATCACGCTCTCGCAGCCGTACCTCATCGACGGCAACGATGTCCGGGTGGCCGCCTCCATCGGCGTCGCCTTCGCCGAACCCGGCCTCGGGGCAGGCGAGTTGCTGCGCAACGCCGACCTCGCCATGTACCGCGCCAAGGCGGGCGGCAAGGGCCGCGTCGAGCTGTACGCGCCCCAGATGCAGCAGGACGTCGTGCGCAAGGCCGAGCTGGCCACCCGCCTGCGGGCCGCGCTGCACGACGGCGAGTTCACGCTGTTGCACCAGCCCGTGATCTGTCTGGAGGACGGCCGGATCACATCGGTCGAGGCCCAGGCGCGCTGGCGTTCCTCGCAGGGGGTGCTGTTCACCCCGGCCGAGTTCCTGCGGGTCGCCGAGGACAACGACCGGACCGCCGAGCTGGGCCGCTGGCTGCTGGAGGAGGCCGTCGAACAGGCCGCCGAGCGCACCGCTACGGGGCTCGCCGTGCCCGTCGCGGTCCGGGTCGGCGCCCGGCGCCTGCTGGACCGTTCGATGCCGGCCGGCTCGATCGAGGGCCTGCTGACCCGGCACGGGCTGCCGTCCGGGTCCCTGGTGATCGAGCTGTCCGACATGGATCCGCGGGTCTCCCTGGACGAGCTGGAGCGCAGACTGGGCGCCCTGCGGCGGCACGGCGTACGGATCGCCCTGGACGGCTTCGGCAGCGGCTACGCGGCGATCACGGCACTGCGCAGACTCCCCGTCGACGTGCTGAAGCTCGACCGCGGTCTGGTCGAGGGCGTCGTCGAGTCCGCGCGGCTGCACAAGATCACCAGCGGGCTGCTCAGAATCGCCACCGACCTCGGGCTGCAGTCCGTGGCCGACGGCGTGGATCTGCCCGAACAGGTCGTCGCCCTGCGCGCGATGGGCTGCACCCACGGACAGGGCATGGCGTTCTCGGGCCCGTTGGACGAGTACCGGCTGCGCAGAGCGCTCGGATCCGGCCACTATCCGGTTCCGCACAGCCCCATTGAGCCCGCCTTCGCAGGGGGCGGCGCGGGGGTGTACACAGGAGGTGTGGCCGCCGTTCTGGGAGGCGGAACCGCCCTGCGCTCACATAATGAGACTCCCGTCCCACCCACTTGACACGTGGTGCGCGTCGGGGGGAGGGTCAGTGCCATGCGCACCCGAATTCTCGTACTTGGAAAGCGCGTCGGCTGACGCTGAGCCCACCATCGCTCAGCGACCTCCACCCGGCGCGCTCCCCTCGCTTGCCTTACGGCACGAGGGGTTTTTTGTTGCACAGGCACTGTTCGTGCAGCAGCCGAACACCGCACAAACCTCGCAAAAACCCTCAGCATCGAGAAGAGACTGACGATGACCGAGCAGGCCACCGGGGCCCATCCGCAGCCGCGGCCCCGATCCGGAGGACACCAGTCCGCCCCCGAACACGTCACGGGTGCGCAGTCCCTCATCCGCTCTCTCGAGGAGGTCGGGGCCGACACGGTATTCGGCATTCCCGGCGGTGCCATCCTTCCCGCGTACGACCCCCTGATGGACTCGACCCGGGTGCGCCACGTCCTGGTCCGGCACGAGCAGGGCGCCGGCCACGCGGCCACCGGCTACGCGCAGGCCACCGGCAGGGTCGGTGTCTGCATGGCCACTTCGGGCCCCGGCGCGACCAACCTCGTCACGCCCATCGCGGACGCCCACATGGACTCGGTGCCGCTCGTGGCGATCACCGGACAGGTGGCGTCCAAGGCGATCGGCACGGACGCCTTCCAGGAGGCGGACATCGTCGGCATCACCATGCCGATCACCAAGCACAACTTCCTGGTCACCAAGGCCGAGGACATCCCGCGCGTGATCGCGCAGGCCTTCCACATCGCCTCCACCGGCCGCCCCGGCCCGGTGCTGGTCGACATCGCCAAGGACGCCCTCCAGGCGAAGACCACCTTCTCCTGGCCGCCGGTGATGGACCTGCCCGGCTACCGCCCGGTGACCAAGCCGCACGCCAAGCAGATCCGCGAGGCCGCGAAGCTCATCACGTCCGCCAAGCGGCCCGTCCTCTACGTCGGCGGCGGTGTCATCAAGGCACACGCCACCGCCGAGCTCAAGGTCCTCGCCGAGCTCACCGGAGCGCCCGTCACCACCACCCTGATGGCGCTCGGCGCGTTTCCCGACAGCCACCCGCTGCACGTGGGAATGCCGGGCATGCACGGTGCGGTCACCGCCGTCACCGCGCTGCAGAAGGCCGACCTGATCGTCGCCCTCGGAGCCCGCTTCGACGACCGCGTCACCGGCAAGCTGGACAGCTTCGCCCCGTACGCCAAGATCGTCCACGCCGACATCGACCCGGCCGAGATCGGCAAGAACCGCGCCGCGGACGTGCCGATCGTCGGTGACGCGCGCGAGGTCATCGCGGACCTCATCCAGGCCGTCCAGAAGGAGCACAGCGAGGGCCACCAGGGCGACTACAGCGCCTGGTGGAAGGACCTGGCCCGCTGGCGCGACACCTACCCGCTCGGCTACGACCTGCCCGACGACGGCTCGCTGTCCCCGCAGCAGGTCATCGAGCGGATCGGGCAGCTCGCCCCCGAGGACACGATCTTCGCGGCGGGCGTCGGCCAGCACCAGATGTGGTCCGCGCACTTCATCCAGTACGACAAGCCCGCCACCTGGCTCAACTCCGGCGGCGCCGGGACGATGGGCTACGCGGTCCCGGCCGCGATGGGCGCCAAGGCCGGCGCGCCGGGGCAGACGGTCTGGGCGATCGACGGCGACGGCTGCTTCCAGATGACCAACCAGGAGCTCACCACCTGCGCCCTGAACAACATCCCGATCAAGGTCGCCATCATCAACAACGGCGCCCTCGGGATGGTCCGCCAGTGGCAGACCCTCTTCTACAACCAGCGCTACTCCAACACCGTGCTGCACTCCGGCCCGGACGACGTCAACCCCGCGGCCCGCGGCACGCGCGTGCCGGACTTCGTGAAGCTGTCCGAGGCCATGGGCTGTGTGGGCCTGCGCTGCGAGTCCCCGGAGGACCTGGACAAGGTCATCGAGGAGGCGAACTCCATCAACGACCGCCCCGTCGTCGTGGACTTCATCGTCCATGAGGACGCGATGGTGTGGCCGATGGTCGCCGCCGGCACCTCCAACGACGAGATCATGGCCGCCCGGGACGTCCGCCCCGACTTCGGCGACAACGAAGACGACTGAGCGAGAGAGACGTAAAAAGACCATGTCCAAGCACACGCTCTCGGTCCTGGTGGAGAACACCCCGGGCATCCTGGCCCGGATCGCCGCCCTCTTCTCCCGCCGCGGCTTCAACATCGACTCGCTCGCGGTCGGCGTCACCGAGCACCCCGACATCTCCCGCATCACCATCGTGGTGGGCGTCGAGGACCTCCCGCTGGAGCAGGTGACCAAGCAGCTCAACAAGCTGGTCAACGTCCTGAAGATCGTCGAGCTGGAGCCCGGTTCCGCGGTTCAGCGCGAACTCGTTCTGGTGAAGGTGAAGGCCGACAACGAGACGCGCTCGCAGATCGTCGAGATCGTCCAGCTGTTCCGCGCCAAGACCGTCGACGTCTCCCCGGAGGCCGTCACGATCGAGGCCACCGGCAGCAGCGAGAAGCTCTCGGCCATGCTCAAGATGCTGGAGCCGTACGGCATCAAGGAGCTCGTCCAGTCCGGCACGATCGCGATCGGCCGCGGCGCCCGCTCGATCACGGACCGGTCGCTGCGCGCCCTCGACCGCAGCGCGTAAGGCTGTACGGGCGGTTTCGGCCGCCCGTATACCGAGACCCCGAAACTTCCCTTCCGCCCGCCGTCATACGGTGGGACGCAACACCTGCACACAAGGAGAGAACCCAAAGTGGCCGAGCTGTTCTACGACGCCGACGCCGACCTGTCCATCATCCAGGGCCGCAAGGTCGCGGTCATCGGTTACGGCAGCCAGGGCCACGCCCACGCGCTGTCGCTGCGTGACTCGGGTGTCGACGTCCGTGTCGGTCTGCACGAGGGCTCCAAGTCCAAGGCAAAGGCCGAGGAGCAGGGCCTGCGCGTGGTGACGCCGTCTCAGGCCGCCGCCGAGGCCGACGTCATCATGATCCTGGTCCCGGACCCGATCCAGGCCCAGGTCTACGAGGAGTCCATCAAGGACCACCTCAACGACGGCGACGCGCTGTTCTTCGGCCACGGTCTGAACATCCGCTTCGACTTCATCAAGCCCCCGGCCGGCATCGACGTCTGCATGGTCGCCCCCAAGGGCCCGGGCCACCTCGTGCGCCGCCAGTACGAGGAGGGCCGCGGCGTTCCGTGCATCGCGGCCGTCGAGCAGGACGCGTCGGGCAACGCCTTCGCGCTGGCCCTGTCGTACGCCAAGGGCATCGGCGGCACCCGCGCCGGCGTCATCAAGACGACCTTCACCGAGGAGACCGAGACCGACCTCTTCGGTGAGCAGGCCGTCCTCTGCGGTGGCACCGCGGCGCTGGTCAAGGCGGGCTTCGAGACGCTGACCGAGGCCGGCTACCAGCCGGAGATCGCCTACTTCGAGTGCCTGCACGAGCTGAAGCTGATCGTCGACCTCATGTACGAGGGCGGCCTGGAGAAGATGCGCTGGTCCGTCTCCGAGACCGCCGAGTGGGGCGACTACGTCACCGGCCCGCGGATCATCACGGACGCCACCAAGGCCGAGATGAAGAAGGTCCTCGCCGAGATCCAGGACGGCACCTTCGCGCGTGAGTGGATGGCCGAGTACCACGGCGGTCTGAAGAAGTACAACGAGTACAAGCAGAAGGACGCCGAGTCTCTGCTGGAGACCACCGGCAAGCAGCTCCGCAAGCTGATGAGCTGGGTGGACGAGGAGGCGTAGGCCTCCGGACAGGGGTCGGGGCGCGCCGCTCCGGCCCCTTTGTCCAACCCGTCGCATCACGGACGGGTGATCCTTCCACAGAGGCGCAGGACGACCCCCCTCGCGCCACTACACTGCCGTACTACATACGCGTCAGGCCCACAGCGTCGTGCGTCTTCCACGCGGCTAGCCAACCTCCACCGCCTGCGGCCGTCGGGACGGCCGTCCGCATTGGACTTGTGAGGACTCACGTGAGCTCGAAACCCGTCGTACTCATCGCTGAAGAGCTGTCGCCCGCGACCGTGGACGCGCTTGGCCCGGACTTCGAGATCCGGCACTGCAACGGAGCGGACCGAGCCGAACTGCTCCCTGCCATCGCCGACGTCGACGCCATCCTGATTCGTTCGGCCACCAAGGTGGACGCCGAGGCCATCGCCGCCGCGCACAAGCTGAAGGTCGTCGCACGAGCCGGCGTCGGCCTGGACAACGTCGACGTCTCCGCCGCCACCAAGGCCGGCGTGATGGTCGTCAACGCCCCCACCTCGAACATCGTGACCGCCGCCGAACTGGCCTGCGGTCTGCTCGTCGCCACCGCCCGCCACATCCCGCAGGCCAACGCCGCGCTGAAGAACGGCGAGTGGAAGCGCAGCAAGTACACGGGTGTGGAGCTCGCGGAGAAGACGCTGGGTGTCGTGGGCCTGGGCCGCATCGGTGCCCTCGTCGCGCAGCGCATGTCGGCCTTCGGGATGAAGGTCGTCGCCTACGACCCCTACATCCAGCCCGCTCGCGCCGCGCAGATGGGCGTGAAGGTGCTGTCGCTGGACGAGCTGCTCGAGGTCTCCGACTTCATCACCGTCCACCTCCCGAAGACCCCCGAGACCCTCGGCCTGATCGGCGACGAGGCGCTGCGCAAGGTCAAGCCGAGCGTGCGGATCGTCAACGCGGCGCGCGGTGGGATCGTCGACGAGGAGGCGCTGTACTCGGCGCTGAAGGAGGGCCGGGTCGCCGGCGCCGGCCTCGACGTGTACGCCAAGGAGCCCTGCACCGACTCCCCGCTCTTCGAGTTCGACCAGGTCGTGTGCACCCCGCACCTCGGCGCGTCGACGGACGAGGCCCAGGAGAAGGCCGGTATCGCGGTCGCCCGCTCGGTGCGCCTCGCCCTCGCCGGTGAGCTCGTGCCCGACGCGGTGAACGTCCAGGGCGGTGTCATCGCCGAGGACGTCAAGCCGGGTCTGCCGCTGGCGGAGCGCCTCGGCCGCATCTTCACCGCGCTCGCGGGCGAGGTCGCGGTCCGCCTCGACGTCGAGGTGTACGGCGAGATCACCCAGCACGACGTGAAGGTGCTGGAGCTGTCCGCTCTCAAGGGTGTCTTCGAGGACGTCGTCGACGAGACCGTCTCGTACGTCAACGCCCCGCTGTTCGCCCAGGAGCGTGGCGTCGAGGTCCGGCTGACCACCAGCTCCGAGGCGACCGACCACCGCAACGTGGTCACCGTCCGCGGCACGCTCGGCAGCGGCGAGGAGGTGTCGGTCTCCGGCACGCTGGCCGGCCCGAAGCACCTGCAGAAGATCGTCGCCGTCGGCGAGTACGACGTGGACCTGGCCCTCGCCGACCACATGGTGGTGCTGCGGTACGAGGACCGTCCCGGTGTCGTCGGTACGGTCGGCCGCATCTTCGGCGAGGCGGGCATCAACATCGCCGGCATGCAGGTGTCCCGCTCGGTTGCCGGCGGCGAGGCGCTGGCCGTGCTGACCGTGGACGACACGGTCCCGGCCGGGGTGCTGTCCGAGGTGGAAGCGGAGATCGGGGCGACGTTCGCCCGGTCCGTGAACCTGGTCTGACGCAGACAACGCGAAGGGGGTCCAGCCGACGTCGGTCGGCCGGACCCCCTTCGTGTCGCTCACTTGTCGTCGACCCGAATCCCGCGCAGCGCCCTCGCCGCCAGTGCAGCCGCCCCCGCCAGCAGCACCGCTCCCGCGATGGCCGCGCCCTGCATGCCGTTGGTGAACGCCTCCCGCGCCGCCGTCGCCAGTCCCGGCACCCGGTCGGCGACCGCCAGCGCCCCGCCCAGCGTCTCGCGGGCCGCGTCCGGAGCCGAGGCCGGGATGTCGTGCCGGTAGATCGCCGTACCGATGGAGCCCAGCACCGCCATGCCCAGCGCGCCGCCGAACTCCCCGCCGGTCTCCATCAGGGAGGAGGCCGAGCCGGCCCGTTCCACCGGGGCGCTGCTCAGCGCCAGGTCCGTGATCTGGGAGATGACCATGACGATCCCGGAGGCGAGGACGCCGCACGCGGCCAGGACCAGCCAGAGGGAGTCGGTGCCCGCGAGGGCCAGCATCCCGTAGCCGCAGGCGCCGATGGCGAAGCCGGCAGTGACGACATGGGCACGGTTGACGCCTCGCTGGACCAGGGCGGTCGCCATCGGGGCCGTCATGCCGATCGGCACCGAGGGGAGGAGCGCCCACAGGGCCGCCTCCATCGCGCTCTTGTCGAGCACCGACTGCAGGTACTGCGTGGTGAAGTACGCCGAGCCCATCATGGCGAACGAGCCGATGAGGTTGAGGACGACCGAGGGGGCGAAGCCGTGGCCCCGGAAGAGGGCCGGGTCGATCATCGGTGAGGCCGCGGTGCGCTGGCGGTGGACGAAGGCCGCGGCGAAGAGCAGGCCCACGGTGATCGAGACGACGTACTGCGCGTGCCAGCCCTCGGAGGGGATCTCCTTCAGACCGTAGATGACGGGGAGCACGGCGGCCATCGACAGCGGGACGCTCAGCCAGTCGAAGCGGCCGGGGGCGGGGTCGCGCGACTCCGGCAGCAGGAACGGGCCCAGCACCAGCAACAGCGCCATGGCGGGCAGGTTGACCAGGAAGACCGAGCCCCACCAGAAGTACTGGACCAGGACACCGCTCATCACCGAGCCGAGCGCGATGCCGGCCGTCATCACGCCGGACCACATGCCGATCGCCTTCGCGCGCTGGCCGGCGTCGGTGAACATCGTGCGGATCAGTGCCATCGTCGACGGCATCAGGGTCGCGCCGCCGACGCCGAGGACCGCGCGGGCCGCGATGAGGGTCTCGGCGCTGTCGGCGTAGGCGGCGACGACGGAGGCGGTGCCGAAGGCCGCCGCGCCGATCAGGAGCAGCTTGCGGCGGCCTATGCGGTCGCCGAGCGAGCCCATCGTCATCAGCAGGCCGGCCAGGACGAAGGCGTAGATGTCGAAGATCCACAGTTGCTGCGTGCCGCTCGGCTCCAGGTCCGCGCTGATCGCGGGGATGGCGAAGTACAGGACCGAGACGTCCATCGAGACCAGCAGCAGCGGGAGCATCAGCACGCCCAGTGCGGTCCATTCGCGGCGGCCGGCGAGGGTGCCGGCCGGGGTTGTGGTGGTGCCCGTCGGGTTCGTCATGGCAGTGACTGTACGCACGTCTTAAACGCTTGTCTAGAACGTTCGTATAAGTCGTTCGTATAAGTCGCTCGTATAGGACGGTCGTATGGATCGGGGGTAGGGTGGCGGGCATGGGACACCGTGAGGATCTGCTCGAGGGCGCCAAGCGCTGCCTGCTGGAGAAGGGGTTCCTGCGCACGACCGCGCGGGACATCGTCAAGGAGTCGGGGACCAACCTCGCCTCGATCGGCTACCACTACGGGTCGAAGGACGCGCTGCTCGCCCAGGCGTACATCGCGCTGGTGGACGAGATGTCCTTCGAGGGGGACGCCGGCATCACGGCCGCGCCGGGTTCCCTGGAGCGGTTCCGGGAGGTCTGGTCGAACATCGTCGCCTCCCTGCGGCAACCCGGCTCGATGTGGCCGCTCAGCATGGAGGTCATGACCATGGGCGACCGGCTGCCCGAGGTCCGCGACCAGTTGTCGCGCGCGCAGCGCGAGGGCGGTCGGGGGCTGGTCTCGCTGATGCAGGGCGTGCCGGAGGAGGAGGTCTCGGACGAGACCGCCGACACCCTCGGCCGCTTCTACATGACCCTGATGTCGGGGCTCATCTCGCAGTGGACCTTCGACCCGAAGACCGCGCCCGAGGCCGACGTGCTCACCGAAGGTCTGCGTCAGGTGATCGAGGGCGTCAACGGGAGCTGACCGGCCGCAGGTCCCGCAACCCCGGGACCAGCGCACCCAGCATGAGTACCGCGCTCACCACGAACGCCCACGGATATCCGGTCAGCCCCGCGAGGACACCGAAGCCGGCGGCGCCGACGCCCATTCCGCCGTCGTACGCGAGGTTCCACAGGGCGCTGACCGTGCCGTACGAGGCGGGGGAGACCCGGGTGTACATCAGCGCCAGGGTGGCGTTCTGGGCGATGCCGAAACCGGCGCCGAACAGGGCGGATCCGGCGACGACGGCTGCCGTGCTGCCGGTCCCGGCCGTGACCAGGACGCCCACGGCCGACAGGAGCAGGCCGGGCAGGACGAGCCGGGCGCTGCCGTGCCGGTCGCCGTGGCGGCCCGCGAGCCAGCGGGTCACGGTCGCGGCCGCCGGCTGCACGAACAGGGCCACGGTCACCGTCGCGGAGTGCGCGTTCGGAACGGCCAGCGGCAGGAACGTGACCAGGACGCCGGCTGCCGTGGCGGTGGCGGCGAACACGAGGACCGGGCGCAGCAGGGCGCCGGTGCGCAGCCCGCGGACCACGCCCACCGGCTTCTGCGACGGTGTCTCCGGCAGTCCGCCCTCCGGCCGTCCCCGGTCCGGCAGTCCCAGGACGGAGGCGATCGCGGCCAGCGCCGCCGTACCGCCGATCACCGCGACGGTGCCGTACCCCGCGTGCCCGGCAAGCCACAGTCCCAGGGGCAGTGCGACCAGCGACGGAACGCCCGACACCACGCCCACCACGGCCAGCCCCTCGCCCCGGCGCTCGGCCGGGATCAGCGCGGCCGTCAGGGCGCCGCCCGCGACGATCGTCAGGGCGAAGCCCAGCCCTCGGAGCAGGCAGACGGCGACGATCCACGCGGTCTCCGACGACACCGTCAGCACCAGGGCCGGTGCGCCGAGCAGGAACAGGCCGGTCATGAGCGTGACGCGGTATCCGAGGCGGGCGACCAGCCGGGGGGTGACCAGCTCGCCCAGGACCGTGGTGAGCATCAGGGACCCGGTGGCCAGGCCCGCGCCGCCTCCGCCGCCCGCCCGAGCCGCGTACGCGGGGACGACCGACAGCAGCAGGAAGAAGCTGACGCTCGCGCCGATCAGGCTCACGAAGCGCAGCAGCAGCGCGCGGGACAGCAGCGGGGGCCGCGCGGGGGCGGTCAGGTGCTCGGTACCGGTCGAGGGCGAGGCCGAAGTCGTCATACCGTCGACGCTAGAAGTCGACCGGCTCCCCGCTAAGCTCCAATTCCATGGCGGTGCAGTGGGCCGGTTTGTCACCCGAACTCCTTCTCACGCTCGACCGGGACAGCGGGCAGCGGCTGTGCGCCCAGCTGGAGGGGCAGCTGCGCGACGCGATCCGCTCGGGCCGGCTGCAGGCGGGCGAGCGGCTGCCGTCCTCGCGGGAGCTCGCCCGGCTGCTGGGTCTGTCCCGGGGGCTCGTCCAGGACTGCTACGCCCAGCTCCAGGCCGAGGGCTATCTGGTCACCCGGGTCGGCTCGGCCACCCGCGTGGCGGCCTGCGCACAGGTGCCCGAGGCCTCCACGGACCCCGCACCCGACACCCGCCCGCACCTCGTGGCCGATTTCCGGCACGGCGTCCCGGATTTGACCTCGTTCCCCGTCGCCGACTGGCTCTGGGCGACCAGGGAAGCGGCCCGCCGGATGCCGACCGCCGAACTCGACTACGGCGATCCGCGCGGGAGTTGGGTTCTTCGTGAGGTCGTGGCCGGGTATCTGCGGCGGGTGCGGGGCGCCGCCGCCGACCCGGCCCGTACGGTCGTCTGCTCCGGCTACGCGCAGGGGCTGAGCCTCGCCCTGCGTGCCCTCGCCCGTGCCGGGGCGTCCGTCGTGGCCTACGAGGACCCGGGCGGACCGGCCACGGCGAGGGCGTCCGCGGAGGCGGCGGGGCTGACGGCGGTACCGGTCCCGGTCGACGAAGAGGGCGTGGACGTACGGCGGTTGGACGCCACCGGCGCCCGGGCGGTGATCGTCACTCCGGCCCACCAGTGGCCGACGGGGGTGGTGCTGGCGCCCGCCCGTCGCCACGCGCTGATCGAGTGGGCGCAGCGCCGGGACGCTTATGTCATCGAGGACGACTACGACGCCGAGTTCCGCTACGACCGCGAGCCCGTCGGCGCGCTCCAGGGGCTCGCCGCGGAACGGGTGGTCTCGATCGGCACGGTGAGCAAGTCCCTGGCGCCCGCGCTGAGACTGGGCTGGCTCCTGTCCCCGCCCGCCCTCCTCGCCGCGATCACCGACCTCAAACGCATCGCCGACCGCGGCTCACCCACCCTCGACCAGCTCGCCCTCGCCCGGCTGATCGAGTCCGGCCGGTACGACCGTCATCTGCGCCGCATGCGGGGCGTGTACGCCGCCCGCCGCACCGCCCTGGTCTCGGCGCTCGCCCAACACGCCCCGGACGTAAGGCTGTCGGGTCTCGCGGCGGGCTTCCACGCGGTGGCCCACCTGCCGGCCGGCGCCGACGAACCGACGGTGATCGAACGGTCGCGGGCCCGCGGGGTGGGGCTGTACGGCATGAGCGCGTGCCGGACGTCCGGGACCGTGATTCCGCCTCAACTCGTCCTGGGATTCGGCCATGTGACGGAGCGTGCGATCGTGGAGGGCGTGGCGGCGGTGGGGGACCTGCTCGCCTAGGAACTGCGCAGTGAGGCGGCGAGGAGGGTGTCGGCCGCCTCGCCGAACGCGCCGCTGAGGGACTTGTCGGCGATGCGGTCGGCATACGACTGGAACACGAGCGCCGCGACGGCCTGGACCGCCGGGGTCACCGCCTGAGGGTCGATCGGGTTCGGCGGTACCCCCGGATGCGGCCAGCGCTTGGGCCAGGGGATCTCCCGGTGAGGGGGCGTGCCGCACATGTCGTCGACCGCCGACCTGAGGAGGTCATGGCCCTTGCGGCCGGTCTCCTCCGCCACGATCGTGCCCTGCGCGATCTGCCCGACGGTGCGCCGGACCGCGCCCCAGAACTCGGCCTCCCGCCGCGGCCCGTCGCCGAGCGGGGTGAGCCCGTCGAGCCCGTCGAGGGCGTCCGGGTGCATGCGTGTGAGGTGTTCCAGGATCCGGGCCGTGTGGGCCGCGCTGATCGGACCGCCCATGCGGTGTCCTCCGTTCAGGGGTGGGAACACCAGCGTCGGCACACCGCGGCCGCACCGCACGTCAGGTGGGTCACCGTTCCGCCGGCCGGACTACAGGCGCGCCCCCTTCAACGCCATGTGCAGCAGCAGGCGGTCCTCGCCGTCGTCCAGGTCGAGGCCCGTCAGCTGTTCGACGCGGGAGAGGCGGTAGTAGAGGGTCTGGCGGTGGATGCCGAGCTCGGCGGCCGTGCGGCCCGCCTGGCCGGCGCAGTCGAGGTAGACCTCGGCGGTGCGGGCGAGTTCGTGGTGGGCGGGGGAGAGCAGGGCGTCCACGGCCGGGTCGTGGGCCGAGTCCGGCGGCAGGGACGTCAGCAGGCGGTACGGGCCGATGTGCGCCCACTCGGCGACCGGGCCCAGCCGCGGCTCCGCGAGCGCGGCCCGCGCCGCCGCGGACGCCTCCTGCCAGGCCGCCCCGAGCTCCGCGAGACCTGCCCGAGCAACAGCGACCCCGGCCGCGGCACCACCCGCCCGCGCACCGCCGGCTTTACCGCCGCCTCCGGCTGCCGCACCTGCCGACCGAACGCCGGCCGTCGCACTTCCCGACCGCCCGCCGGCTGTTTTGCCGTAGCCTCCGGTTGCCGCACCTGCCGCACCTGCCGCACCTGCCGCACCTGCCGCACCTGCCGCCGCCTCGCCGTCGGCCCCCCGTCCGACTGCCGTACCTCCCGGCCCGCCTCCGGCCGCTCCACGGGGCCCGCCCCCCGTGCTCCTGCCGCCGCCTCCTTGCCGGGAGGCGGTGTCACCGGCGCCCATCGCGGTCGCCGTACCTCCCGACCTTCCGCCTCCTCCGCCGACGGCGCCGCCCCCGTCCATCAGCCGTGCCCGCTCCAGCAGTCGCGTCGCAGCCGACGTCGCCGGGGTCAGTACGTTCGGCGAGCGCAGTCTGACGAGCAGGGCCAGGGACTGGGACGCCACTCCCCACGGCACCGTGCACAGGGCCGTCGCGCCCGGCACGGTGCGTACCGACGGTGCGTCGTCCGGGTCGGCGGACGGCCAGGGGGCCACGCAGACCACCGTGTGGTGGCCGTCGGCGCGCGCGCCCAGCGCGGTGCGCAGTTCCGCCACCGCCATGTCCCGCTGCCAGTCGCGCTCGGCGACCAGCACCGCCCGCAGCTCCCGGCTCAGATCCGCCCCGTGCTGCGCCTCGTCCGCGAGCAGCGCGCCGATGCGGACGGTCACGTCCATGGCGGCCGCCAGCTGTCCCTCGGTGGGACCCGGATCGGAGTCCAGCAGCCAGACGTAGCCGAGGACCACCCCGCGATGGCGTACGGGGAGGCAGATCCGCCCCCGGTAGACCCCCGCCTCCGGCGTCGGCGGGATGCGGACCGGGCCTGTCGCCCGGGTGATGCCGAAGCCCTCGAACCAGGTACGGACGGCGGCCGTGGAGCGCCGGGTGAGGATCGAGCGGGTGCGCACGGGGTCCAGCGCCGACGCGTCCAGCTCGCCCTCACTGTCGTACGCGCCGAAGGCGATCAGCTCGAAGTCCCGGTTCTCCAGCGTCGCCGGCGCGCCCAGCAGCTCCGAGATCTCGTCGACCAGCTCCTGGTAGTCACCGCTCAGGTAATCCGCCGTCACAGGGGCATTCTCCCGCACACGGAGCCCGCCTTCATACATCTGTCTGAGATCTGTGGCACGGATGCGTGACACCTGTCGATGGCCCACGATCGGGGGGAACCTTAGGTTCACGGTGGTTCTATCTGCTGGTTTGTGGAGGTGCCCCGTGCTGGGTCCCGTGATTCTTGCCGCGTCGCGCAGCGACCGGATGCGACGTCTGATCTCGGCGGCCCCGGTGACCAAGCAGGTCGTCGAGCGCTTCATCCCGGGCGAGACGGTCGACGAGATCGTGCCGATTGTCCGTGATCTCACGTCCCAGGGTCTGGAGCTGACCATGGACGTCGTCGGCGAGGACATCACCCGGCCCGAGCAGGCCGCCGCCGCCCGGGACGCCTATCTGACGCTCGTCGACCGGCTCAAGGAGCTGGAGCTCGGCACCCGCGCCGAGATGTCCGTGAAGCTGTCGATGTTCGGGCAGGCCCTGGAGAACGGCCACGAGCTGGCCCTGGCCAACATCCGGCCCGTCGTCGAGGCCGCCGCCGCCATCGGGACGACCGTCACGCTCGACGCCGAGGACCACACCACCCTCGACTCGATGTTCGCCATCCACGAGGAGCTGCGGAAGGACTTCCCGCAGACCGGCTGCGTGATCCAGGCCTACCTCTTCCGCACCGAGGCCGACGCCCGCCGTCTCGCCGCTGCCGGCAGCCGGGTGCGGCTGGTGAAGGGGGCGTACAAGGAGCCCGCCGAGGTCGCGTACCAGCAGAAGCACGAGATCGACAAGGCGTACGTGCGGATCCTGAAGATCCTCATGGAGGGCGAGGGGTACCCGATGATCGGCTCCCACGACCCGCGCCTGATCGCCATCGCCCAGGAACTCGCCCACCGCGCGGGCCGCAAGCGGGACGAGTACGAGTTCCAGATGCTGTACGGCATCCGCGGCGACGAGCACCTGCGCCTCGCCGCCGAGGGCCACCGCATGCGCGTCTACACCGCCTACGGCACCGACTGGTACGGCTACTTCATGCGTCGCCTCGCGGAGAAGCCGGCGAACCTTCGGTTCTTCGTCCGCAGCATGGTCAGCACGGGCTGAGCCCCGCACCCGCTCGCAACACCCGCTCAACATCAAGGAGTTACGGATCCCATGGACGCTGTGACCCAGGTCCCCACCCCCGTCAACGAGCCGGTGCACGGCTACGCCCCCGGTACGCCCGAGCGGGCCCGGCTGGAGGCCAGGCTCAAGGAGCTGGCCGAGAACCCGATCGAGCTGCCCATGACCATCGGCGGCGAGAAGCGGCTCGGCGGCGGTGAGCGCTTCGAGGTCGTGCAGCCGCACAACCACAAGGCCGTCATCGGCACCGGCGCGCACGCCACCCAGCAGGACGCGCGGGACGCCATCGCCGCCGCCCTCGCCGCCGCCCCGGCCTGGCGCGCGATGTCCTTCGACGACCGCGCCGCGATCATCCTGAGGGCCGCCGAACTCCTCGCCGGTCCCTGGCGCGAGACCATCGCCGCGTCCACCATGCTCGGCCAGTCCAAGACCGCCCAGCAGGCCGAGATCGACACCCCCTGCGAACTGGTCGACTTCTGGCGCTTCAACGTCCACTACGCCCGGCAGATCCTCGCCGAGCAGCCGCCGGCCAACTCCCCGGGCGTCTGGAACCGGCTGGACCACCGTCCGCTGGAGGGCTTCGTCTACGCGATCACGCCCTTCAACTTCGGCGCGATCGCGGGCAACCTGCCCACCGCCCCGGCCCTGATGGGCAACGTCGTCGTGTGGAAGCCGTCCCCGACCCAGACCCACGCCGCCGTGCTGCTCATGCAGCTGCTGGAGGAGGCGGGCCTGCCGAAGGGCGTCATCAACCTCGTCACCGGCGACGGCATCGAGGTCTCCAAGGTCGCCCTCGAGCACCGCGACCTGGCCGGCATCCACTTCACCGGGTCCACCAAGACCTTCCAGTACCTGTGGAAGACGGTCGGCAACAACATCGAGAAGTACCGCTCGTACCCGCGTCTGGTCGGCGAGACCGGTGGCAAGGACTTCCTGGTCGCCCACCCGAGCGCCGACCGCGCCGTCCTCAAGACCGCCCTCACCCGCGGCGCCTTCGAGTACCAGGGCCAGAAGTGCAGCGCGACCTCCCGCGCCTACATCCCGGCCTCCATCTGGAACTCCGGGTTCAAGGAGGAGTTCGCCGCCGAGGTCGACGGGCTGACCATGGGGGACGTCACCGACCTGTCCCACTTCATCGGCGCCGTCATCGACGAGCGCGCGTTCGAGAAGAACAAGGCGGCCATCGACCGCGCGAAGGCCGACCCGGCGTGCACGATCGTCGCGGGCGGCACCTACGACGACTCGGTGGGCTGGTTCGTCCGGCCGACGGTCGTCGAGTGCGACGACCCGGAGAACGAGGTGTTCCGCACCGAGTACTTCGGCCCGTTCCTCGCCGTGCACGTCTACGAGGACGACCGGTACGAGGAGATGCTGACCCAGATGGAGTCGGTCTCCGACTACGCGCTGACCGGCTCGGTCATCTCCAATGACCGCGCGGCGGCGGCGTACACGATGGACAAGCTCCGCTACGCGGCCGGCAACTTCTACATCAACGACAAGTCGACCGGCGCCGTCGTCGGCCAGCAGCCCTTCGGCGGCGGCCGCGCCTCCGGCACCAACGACAAGGCCGGCGCCCCGCAGAACCTGCTGCGCTGGACCCTGACCCGCGCCATCAAGGAGACGCTGGTCCCGCCGACCGACTACACCTACCCGCACATGGGCTGAGCCCCGCGGAAGGCGAACGGGCCGGGTCTGTCATGGATCCGGCCCGTTCGGCACACTGGCGGTCATGGAGACCGTGATCACGGACGACGGCGTACGGCTGTGG
This sequence comes from Streptomyces sp. NPDC006476, assembly GCF_040612015.1. Taxonomy (NCBI): domain Bacteria; kingdom Bacillati; phylum Actinomycetota; class Actinomycetes; order Kitasatosporales; family Streptomycetaceae; genus Streptomyces; species Streptomyces sp. NPDC006476. The sequence continues at coordinate 107,991 of NZ_JBEXPK010000027.1, forward strand.
GCGGCGAGGTCGGGTCCGGGGGACCCGTTGGTGCTGTGTCACGGCGGCCCCGGGTTGTGGGACATGTTCGGTGACCTGGCGGACCTGCTGACCGGCGTCACCCCCGTCGTCCACTGGGACCAGCGCGGCTGCGGACGCTCGCAGCGGGTCGCCGGCCCCTGGACCACCGACCGCTTCACGGCCGACCTGGACGCCGTACGACGGCACTTCGGCCTGGAGCGGATGGCCCTGCTCGGCCATTCCTGGGGTGCGCAACTGGCGTTGAGCTACGCCCTGTCCCGTCCCGAGCGGGTGAGCGTGCTGGTGTACGTGTCCGGCACCGGCATCGGCCCCACGACGGACTGGCACGACGACTACGAGCGGGGCCTCCTCGCCCGGCTCGGCGAGCACCCCGAACGGCTCGCCCGCTGGCGGGAGTTGCCCCGGGAGAGCCGGGAACGGGCCATACTCCAGTGGTCCGTCGAGTTCCAGGACCGGGAGCGGGCCCTGACGCACGCCGGGCGGATGGCGGACCCCTGGTTCGGTATCGCCGTCGAGTGCGGCAGCGCGCTGAACGCCGAGACGAAACGGACCTGGGGCACGCCCGAGTTGTACGACGCCTGCGCGGCCCTCGACCTGCCGGTACTGATCGTCGACGGCGCCGAGGACATCCGGCCGCGCTCGGCGGTGGACTCGCTGGAGCGTGCCCTGCCCCGGGGGCGCCGGGTGATCCTCCGGGATGCCGGACACCTGCCGTGGGTGGAGGACCCCGACGGCTTCCGGGACGTGCTGGAGGCGGTGCTGTGAACGCCGGGGACGGACCGGCCTTCCGCCGCGACCTGTACCGGGGGACCGCCCTCGACTACGACCGCTTTCGCGTGCCGTACCCCGGCGAACTGATCGCCGATCTCCTCCGGCGCGGTGGCGGGCGCCCTGGTGGCCGGGCCCTCGACCTCGCCTGCGGGACCGGGCAGATCGCCTTCGCCGTACGGGAGTTCTTCGACGAGGTGTGGGCCGTGGACCAGGAACCGGGCATGATCGAGGTGGTCCGGGAGAAGGCCGCCTGGGCGACGGATGTGCGGGCGCTGGTCGCGTCCGCCGAGGAACTGGCCGTCCCGGACGGGGCGTTCGACCTGGTCGCGATCGGCAACGCCTTCCACCGGCTGCCCCGGCACCGGATCGCCGAACTCGCCCACGGCTGGCTGCGACCCGGCGGCCGTCTGGTACTGCTCTGGTCGGAGAGTCCGTGGCGCGGCGCGCTGCCGTGGCAGCGGGACCTGGCCGAGGTCGTCACACGCTGGATGGACCGGGCGGGAGGGCACGAGCGGATCCCGGCGGGCGCCGAGGAGGAGCGCCGGCGGGTTCCGGACCGGGAGGTGCTGGAGGGGGCGGGGTTCGAGGTCCTCGGCAAGTTCTCCTTCGCGGCCCCGCACACCTGGACCCCCGAGGCGCTGGCCGGCAACGTCTTCTCGACCTCTGTGCTGTCCAGGGCGGCCCTCGGCGACCGGGCAGGGGACTTCGAGGCGGACCTGCGGCACGCGCTGAGCCGGCACGCAGGCCTGACCGAGACGATCGACTTCGCGTACGAACTCGCGCGCAGGGCCGCCGGTTAGTCCGACGGCAGGACGAGCACCAGTGCGCCCTGGGTGCGGCCCGCCTCGGCGAGCCGGTGGGCCTTGGCCGCGTCCGTCAGGGGCAGTGCCGCCCCGACACGGACGTGGACGCGGCCGTCCGCGAGGAGGGCGGCGGCCCTGGCGAGCCGTTCGCCCGAGGGCTGGGCCTCGACGAGTGCGAACCGCATCCCCCGCGCCTCGACGTCCTCCGGGGCCAGGCCCAGGTCGCCGGGGACCGCGGAGATCAGCAGGCCGCCCGGGCGGAGGGTGCCGAGGGTGCGGGGGCCGTAGTCGCCGCCGATCAGGTCCAGGGCCACGTCGACGTCGTGCACGGCGTCGGTGAAGTCGGCGGTCGCGGGGTCGACCAGTTCGTCGACGCCCAGGTCGCGCAGGAAGGGGTGCCGGTCGGCGCGGGCGGTGCCGATGACGTACGCGCCCTCCGCCTTGGCCAGTTGCACCGCGGTGTGGCCCACGCCGCCGGCCGCCGAGTGGATCAGCACCCGGGTGCCCGGCCCCACCCGGGCGATGTCCAGCAGGGCGTGGCAGGCGGTGAGGGCGGCCGTGGGGGTGGCGGCCGCGTGGATGTGGTCGAGCGTGGCCGGCTTCGGGGCGAGACGGTCGGCGGGGGCGGTGACATGGCCGGCGTAGGCGCCGGTGTCGATCCTGCCGAAGACCGCGTCGCCGGGGCGGAAGCGGGTCACGCCCTCGCCGGCCGCCTCCACCACGCCGGAGACGTCGTGGCCCAGGATGAACGGAGGGTCGCCGTACACGGGAGCCGTTCCGGAGCGCGCCAGCAGGTCGACGGTGTTGACGCCCGTGGCCCGGACCCGTACCAGCACCTCGCCCGGGCCGGGTTCGGGCCGCGGCCGCTCCTCGGCCTCCAGCACCTCGGGCCCTCCGAAACGGTGCTGGGTGATCACCTGCGTGCGGGACTGCTGTGGTGCCATCGGGTCTCCTCCGGGGCCGTCGCTCCCCTCCATCGTGGCGCCGCCCGACCGGGACGGACACCCCGGGTGACGTCGCAGGTCATCGGGGTGCGACCCGAACCGCCGTCTCAGATAGTAGGAAGTCCGAGTAATTGTGGAGACAGACCGGGTCTCCTCACTTAACTTTGTAGAAGCCGAACGTCTCGCTCGACCAAGCGAATGGCGGTCGTGAGCGCGCCCCGTGCAGGCAACCCCTGCGGCTGCGCCCCCCGCCCAACCGGCGTCTCGTAACCCCTTTTCCGCACTCCCCGATGTCGAAGGAGTCGATTCCCCATGGCCGAGACGACCGCACGCCGCCGAGTCCGTCACATCTCCCGTACGAGCGAGTCCGACCGCAAGAACGCCGCAGCCGCCCTCCAGCGCGCCCTGGACCGCAGGGACAACGGCGGTTCGACCGGTCACTGAACGGTAATACCACTGATACCGGGAGCCGCACCCGCACGAGGTGCGGCGCGGGCTCATGCCCCGCGCCGCACCTCGAAGTGATCGATGCGCTCACCGCTCTGTGCCAGCGCCGACACCCTGAGCACCGGTCGCGCGCCGCTCTCCGCCTCCACGGACAGCAGAGAGAAGCCCCGGTAGCGCACCCGGGACCACTCCACGGTCTCGGGCTGCTCCGCGTGGGACTTCGTCCACCGGAACGACGGCACCGAGTCGTGCCGCGTCACATGGCCCTCGTAACTCTCCTTCACCCCGGACGGGAAGCCGTACAGATCCCGGCCGCCGCCGCCCGCCGTGACGTACACGGTCCCGTCCTTCGTCGGGTCCGTCGACCCGCCGATCGGGACCGCCCTGCCCACCCCGCCGTCGCGGACGGCGTCCGTCCGCTCGTACACATGGTTGTGACCGTTGATCACCAGGTCCACCTCGTGCTTGGCGAACAGCGGCAGCCACTCGGCGCGCACCCCGCCGTCGGAGGCGTGCGCGGACGTCGAGTAGGCGCAGTGGTGGAAGAAGACGACGACGAAGTCCACGTCCTTCGCCGAGCGCAGCGCACCCAGCCTGTCGTCCAGCCACCTCGTCTGCTTCCCGCCCGTGTAGCCGAAGTTGGCGGGAATCTCGTACGACACGTCGTTCGCGTCCAGCGCCACGAAGCCGACGTTGCCGTACGTGAACGCGTACACCCCGGGCGCCGTCCGCGCGTCGAAGCCGCTGTCGGGGAGGGACCAGCGGGCGAGCTGGCCGCCGTAGCCGTCCGGTGAGTACCAGGCCTCCATGTCGTGGTTGCCGGTCGTCACCATCCAGGGGACCGATCGCGCGACCGGCTCGTTCTGCTTGAGGAACAGGTCCCAGTAGGCGGGGTCGTAGCCGTCCGACTTCTTTCCCTGGCCGTTGGTGTCGGCGTAGCAGATGTCACCGGCGTGGAGGTGGAAGGCGGGCTTCCGGCCCAGCAGGACGTGGTCGTTGGCGTCCGCGGCCTGGCTGACGCCCTGGTCGCCGAAGGCCGTGAAGACGAACCTCTCGGGGCCGGCGGGGGCCGTGCGGAAGCTCGCGATGCTCCTGCGGTGGGCCGGGGCGGCCGGGTCGAAGCCCTCGTGACCGACGCCGTAGTAGTAGGTCGTCCCGGGGCGCAGACCGTCCAGGGCCGCGTGCAGGTAGTACTGCTGAAGCGCCGGGCGCACACCCGTGACGCCGGGGGTGTGCAGACCGCGGACCTCGGCCGTGATCCGCCGGCTCAGGTCGTCGGGCCTGAGGCCGATGCGCACGAACGGCTTGCGCACCGCGAGGGGCACCTGCCAGGACACCCGCATCTGTGTCTTCGGGTCGGCGCCGAAGGCGAGGTGGCGGCCGAAGGGGGAGACGACGGAACCGTGCACCGCGGAGGCGGAGGGCGACGAGGTCGTCGTACCCCGCGAACCCGTGCCGCCGCCACCGCAGCCCGCGAGCAGTCCGCCCGCGGCCACCGCACCGGCCGTCACCAGCGTGCGGCGGGGCATCAGCCGCGTCCGCAGGTACTCGTGCTGCTCGGCCATGCTCATCCGGCGCGCGAGCCGCGGCGGGATGCCGACATCGGGTGTGTCCATGGGAATGACCCTTCCCGGTGAATCCCAACGGCCGTCATAGGTAAGGGTGAACGTGCGGTGACGCGTTGACGCTCCGACTCGCGTCGGTGTCCGCATGACGGACAGCCCATGTCATTCCATGGGACGAGGAGTAGGGTGCCGACATGTCTCGCAGCATCAATCTCGCAGTGATCCCCGGTGACGGCATCGGCCAGGAGGTCGTGGCGGAAGGTCTGAAGGTCCTCTCCGCCGTCCTTCCGCAGGATGTGAAGCTGGAGACCCAGGACTACGACTTCGGCGCCCGGCGCTACCACGCCACCGGTGAGACCCTCACCGACGCCGACCTCGACTCGCTCAAGAAGCACGACGCGATCCTGCTGGGCGCCATCGGCGACCCGAGCGTCCCCTCCGGCGTGCTGGAGCGCGGCTTCCTGCTCAAGCTCCGCTTCGCCTTCGACCACCACGTCAACCTGCGGCCGTCGAAGCTGCTCCCGGGCGTCGACACGCCGCTGAAGGGCGAGCCCGCGATCGACTTCGTGGTCGTCCGCGAGGGCACCGAGGGCCCCTACACCGGCAACGGCGGCACCATCCGCAAGGGCACCGAGCACGAGATCGCCACCGAGGTCTCCGTGAACACGGCCTTCGGCGTGGAGCGGGTCGTCCGGGACGCCTTCGCCCGCGCCCAGGCCCGTCCGCGCAAGAAGCTGACGCTGGTCCACAAGAACAACGTGCTGACCTTCGCCGGACACCTGTGGACGAACACCTTCAACAAGGTGGCCCAGGAGTTCCCCGAGGTCACCACCGACTACATCCACGTCGACGCGGCGACGATCTACCTCGTCACCGACCCGGCCCGCTTCGACGTGATCGTCACCGACAACCTCTTCGGCGACATCATCACCGACCTCGCCGCGGCCGTCTCCGGCGGCATCGGCGTGGCCGCCTCCGGCAACATCAACCCGTCCGGACAGTTCCCGTCGATGTTCGAGCCGGTCCACGGCTCCGCGCCCGACATCGCCGGTCAGGGCAAGGCCGACCCCACCGCCACGGTCCTGTCCGTCGCCCTGCTCCTGCGTCACCTCGGCTACGAGGCCGAGGCCGCCCGCATCGACGAGGCGGTCTCCGCCGACCTCGCCGAGCGCACCGGCAAGCCCGCCCGCAGCACGTCCGAGATCGGCGACGCGCTGGCCGTACGAGTAGCCGGCTGACCCCGCCGCCACTCGAAAACCTTCGAAGCCGCCGGGTCACACCGCACCCGGCGGCTTTTCCCATGCCCCCGCCGGATGCCACCATCATCCCCTGGGCCGCATTTCACGCTGTTTCGTCCACGGACCCCCGGTTGAGATAATCGAACGCGGAGCCGCGGAATGAGGGAATGCTCGGACGTCCTAGCACTGGCCACTGACAGTCACGGGCGTGAGCGCGGCCCGTCACTACACAACCGGTGAAGGACAACCACTCATGACGACGCCCACGATCGAACTCAAGCCCTCCGCCAGCCCGCTCTCCACCGCCGAGCGCGAGGCGATCCTGGCGAACCCCGGGTTCGGCCGCCACTTCACCGACCACATGGTGACGATCAAGTGGACCGAGGGCCGCGGCTGGCACGACGGCCAGCTCGTCCCGTACGCCCCGATCTCCCTCGACCCGGCCACCATGGTCCTGCACTACGCGCAGGAGATCTTCGAGGGCCTCAAGGCCTACCGCCAGCCCGACGGCTCGGTCGCCACCTTCCGTCCGGAGAAGAACGCCGAGCGCTTCCAGCGCTCCGCGCACCGCCTCGGCATGCCCGAGCTGCCCGTCGAGACCTTCATCGAGGCATGTGACGCGCTGGTCCAGCAGGACAAGGCGTGGGTGCCCGCGCACGGCGGCGAGGAGTCCCTCTATCTGCGCCCGTTCATGATCGCGACCGAGGTCGGCCTGGGTGTGAAGCCCGCCAACGAGTACCTCTTCCTGGTCATCGCCTCTCCCGCCGGCGCGTACTTCCCGGGTGGCGTGAAGCCGGTGTCCATCTGGCTCTCCGAGGACCGTGTCCGCGCCGTCCCCGGCGGCATGGGCGACGCCAAGACCGGCGGCAACTACGCGGCCTCCCTGCTCGCCCAGGCCGAGGCCGCCGCCAAGGGCTGCGACCAGGTCTGCTACCTCGACGCGGTCGAGCACAAGTGGGTCGAGGAACTGGGCGGCATGAACCTGTACTTCGTGTACGGCGACAGGATCGTCACCCCCTCCCTGACGGGCTCCATCCTGGAGGGCGTCACCCGCGACAGCCTCCTCACCGTCGCCCGCGACCTCGGCTACGCGTCCGAGGAGGGCCGCGTCTCCATCGACCAGTGGCAGACGGACGCTGAGAACGGCACCCTCACCGAGGTCTTCGCCTGCGGTACGGCGGCCGTCATCACCCCTGTCGGCACGGTCAAGCGCGCGAGCGCCGAGTGGCAGCAGGCGGGCGGCGAGCCCGGCGAGGTCACCCTGAAGCTGCGCGAGGCGCTGCTCGACATCCAGCGGGGCACGTCCGAGGACAAGCACGGCTGGATGCACCGGCTCGGCTAGGGCATCGATAAGCGCCCTAGTCGTGCCCTAGTCGGATGCGCACTGCCTTCCCCGTGCGGGCGTCAGCTGGTTCCGCGCGGCACGGGGAAGGTGCCCTCTGTTTTGAGTGACGCTCAATGTGATGCCTCCCTCGATGCTCTGGATCCGTTCCTATAGAGAGGTTCTTCATTTAGAGTGCCGTTCAAAGGAGGACGGCACCATGAGACTCACCCCCACGGAACGCGACCGGCTGCTGCTCTTCGGGGCCGCCGAGCTGGCCCGGGCCAGAAGGGCCCGCGGCCTCAGGCTCAACGTGCCGGAGGCGACCGCGCTCATCGCGGACACCGTGTGCGAGGCCGCCCGGGACGGGAAACGGCTCGCGGAGGCGATCGAGGCGGCGCGCCGCGTGCTCGGCCCCGACGACGTCCTGCCCGGCGTCACCGACGTCGTCACGGAGGTGCATGTCGAGGCCGTCTTCGACGACGGTTCGAGACTGGCCGTGGTGAGCGACCCGATCGGCGGCGGGCCGGGTGATGACGCGCCGGGCGCCCTGCTGCCTGGACCCGCGCACACCGACCCCGAGGCAGTCGTACGGCTCGCCGTCACCAACACCGCGACCGTGCCGGTCTCGGTCACCTCCCACTTCCACTTCTTCGAGGCCAACCCGCGCCTGGACTTCGCACGCGCCGAGGCCTACGGCATGCGGCTCGCCGTCCCCGCCGGGTCGTCGGTGCGGTTCGGGCCGGGGGAGTCGCTGGAGGTCGGCCTGGTGCCGATCGGCGGCGCCCGGGTCGCCGTCGGCTTCGCCGGGCTCGTCGACGGGCCGCTGGACGCGCCCGGCGCCCGCGAGGAGGCACTGCGCCGCGCCGCCGCCTGCGGCTACCTGGGCGCGCCGGGGGTGAGGGACGGGTCCGATGGGCCGGAGACCCGGGACCGGACCGGCCTCCCGGAAACCCGGGACGACCGGACCGCCGCACCGGAGACCCGGGAATGGGCCGGCGTTGCGGACGTGTCTGGTGGGTCGGGGATCCGGGACAGGACCGGTGGCCTGGAAGCGTCTGGTGGGTCTGAGGTTCGGGGCTGGACCGGCGTACCGGAGGCGTCCGGTGGGTCTGAGGTTCGGGGCTGGACCGGCGTACCGGAGGCGTCCGGTGGGTCGGAGGTCCGGGGGCGGACTGGCGCACTGGAAGCGTTCGGAGTGTCGGGGAGCCGGGATGGCACTGGCGTACCGGAGGCGTCCGGTGGGTCGGAGGCCCGGGGGCGGACTGGCGCACTGGAAGCGTCCGGTGGGTCTGAGGCGCGGGGCCGGGTCGGCGTGGCGGACGCGTCCGGTGATGAGGAGGTTGGGCGATGAGCCGCCCCGGAGGTCACCCCGCCGAGGCCCGTCGCCTCACCCCGTACGAGTACGCGGCCACCCACGGCCCCCGGGCCGACGACCGTATCCGGCTCGGCGACTCGGGGCTGACGATCCGGGTCGAGTCCGACTCCCAGCGGTACGGCGACGAGTTCCTCGCCGGCTTCGGGAAGACCGCCCGCGACGGACTGCACCTCAAGGCCGCCGCTGTCCGGGAGACCTGTGACGTCGTCATCAGCAACGTCGTCGTGATCGACGCGGTGCTCGGCATCCGGAAGGTGTCCATCGGGATCCGGGAGGGACGGATCTCGGCCATCGGCCGGGCCGGGAACCCCGACACCCTCGACGGGGTCGACGTCGTGGTCGGCACGGGGACGTCGATCGTGTCCGGCGAGGGGCTGATCGCCACCGCGGGGGCCGTGGACACCCATGTCCATCTGCTGTCGCCGCGCGTCATGGAGGCCTCGCTCGCCTCCGGCGTCACCACGATCATCGGCCAGGAGTTCGGTCCGGTCTGGGGCGTCGGCGTCAACTCGCCGTGGGCGCTGCGGCACGCGTTCGGCGCCTTCGATGCCTGGCCGGTCAACATCGGCTTCCTCGGCCGGGGTTCGTCCTCCCACCCGGCGCCCCTGGTCGAGGCGCTGGCCGAGGGCGGGGCGAGCGGCTTCAAGGTGCACGAGGACATGGGCGCCCACACCCGCGCGCTGGACACCGCGTTGCGCGTGGCCGAGGAACACGACGTCCAGGTCGCCCTGCACAGCGACGGGTTGAACGAATGCCTGTCGGTCGAGGACACCCTGCGGGTGCTGGAGGGCCGCACCATCCACGCCTTCCACATCGAGGGCTGCGGCGGCGGACACGTCCCGAACGTCCTGAAGATGGCCGGCGTCCCGAACGTCATCGGCTCCTCCACCAACCCCACCCTGCCCTTCGGCCGGGACGCCGTTGCCGAGCACTACGGCATGATCGTCTCCGTCCACGACCTCAAGCCCGACCTGCCGGGCGACGCGGCGATGGCTCGTGACCGCATCCGCGCCGGGACCATGGGCGCCGAGGACGTGCTGCACGACCTCGGCGCGATCGGCATCACCTCCTCCGACGCGCAGGGCATGGGCCGGGCCGGCGAGACCGTGCGCCGCACCTTCGCCATGGCCGGGAAGATGAAGGCCGAGTTCGGCGCGCCCGAGGAGCACGACAACGAGCGCGTCCTGCGCTACATCGCCAAGCTGACCGTCAACCCGGCCGTCGCGCACGGGCTTTCGCACGAGGTCGGCTCGATCGAGGTGGGCAAGCTGGCCGACATCGTGCTGTGGCGCCCGGAGTACTTCGGCGCCAAGCCCCAGCTCGTGCTGAAGTCCGGCTTCCCCGCGTACGGCGTCGTCGGCGACCCCGGCGCGGCCACCGACACCTGTGAACCGCTCGTCCTGGGACCGCAGTTCGGCGCGCACGGCGCCGCCCCCGCCGACATCTCCGTGGCGTTCGTCGCGCAGGCCGCCCTGGACCAGGGCAACGACCGTATGCCGACCCGACGGCGCAGGGTCGCCGTCCGCGGCACCCGCGGCATCGGACCCGCCGACCTGCGCCGCAACTCCCGTACCGGAGCGGTGGAGGTGGACCAGCGCACCGGGCTCGTCACCCTCGACGGAGAGCCGATCCGCTCCGAACCGGCCGACTCGGTCTCCCTCAACCGCCTCTATTTCCTCTAAGGACCACCGATGACCGCTGCCGCCGACGGCTTCCGCATGCCTGCCGAATGGGTCCCGCACCAGCGCACCTGGATGGCATGGCCGGGTCCCAACCCGACCTTCGACGACCCGGACGACCTCATCGCCTCCCGCATGGCCTGGGCCTCCGTGGCCCGCGCGATCCTCCGGTTCGAACCGGTGACGGTCGTGTGCGGACCTGGGCAGTCGGCGGCCGCGCAGGCGCTGCTGGGCCCCGGCGTCGACACCGTGGAGCGCGATCTCGACGACGCCTGGATGCGGGACATCGGGCCGACCTTCCTCACCGACGGGCGTGAACTGGCCGCCGTGGACTGGACGTTCAACGGCTGGGGCGCCCAGAGCTGGGCCCGCTGGGAGCACGACGCGAAGATCGCCGCGTATGTGGCGGACCTCGCCGGCTCCACCCGGACGTACGCCTCGAAGCTGGTGAACGAGGGCGGCGCCATCCATGTCGACGGCGAGGGCACCGTCCTGCTCACGGAGACGGTCCAGCTCGGTCCCGAGCGCAATCCGGGGTGGACGCGGGAGGAGGTCGAGGCGGAGATCCACGGGATGCTCGGCACCCGCAAGGCGATCTGGCTGCCGCGCGGTCTGACCGGTGACTATCCTCCGCACGGGTTCGGGACGCTCGGGCACGTCGACATCGTGGCCGCCTTCGCCCGTCCAGGTGTCGTGGTCGCGCACCACCAGCCGGACCCCGCGCACCCCGACCACGAGGTCACCAAGGAGGTCATCGGGCTGCTCAAGGCCCAGACCGACGCGCGCGGACGGCGGCTCGAGGTCGTCGAGGTCCCCGCCCCGACCGTCCTGGAGGCCGACGGCCACTGGGCCGACTACTCCTACATCAACCACTACCTCTGCAACGGCGGCGTCGTGCTCTGCGGCTTCGACGACCCGCGCGACGAGATCGCGGCCGGAATCTTCCGCCGCCTCTTCCCCGAGCGCACGGTGACCCTGGTGGACGCCCGGACGATCTTCTCCGGCGGCGGCGGCATCCACTGCGTCACCCAGCAGCAGCCGCGGGTGGGCGTCCGGTAGAACGTACGGGTGAACGTGCTGATCTGCGCCGACTACGAAGCCCGGCCGACCGGGCCGCTAAGTGCCCTGCCGGACGTACCGTCCCGGGTGACCGCCGTATGAGCACGCCCCGGCGCACCCCGGCCCCGCCGCGCGAGCGCATTCTCGCCGCCGCCATGGAGATGATCGCCGAGCGCGGACTGGAGAAGCTGACCATGGCCGCTCTCGGCCGTGAGGTCGGTATGAGCAGTGGGCATCTGATCTACTACTTCGGCTCCAAGGACGAGCTGCTGCTGCAGACCCTGGAGTGGAGCGAGGGCCGGCTCGGGGCCGACCGGGGGCGCCTGCTGGGCCGTACCGGACCGGTGCGTGAGCGGATCGACGCGTACGTGGATCTCTACGTCCCCGACGGACACCGCGATCCGCACTGGACCCTGTGGCTGGAGGTCTGGAACCGCTCGCAGAACGCCGACGACGACGCCCGCGACCGGCAGGCGGCGATCGAGGGCGTCTGGCACCGGGACCTGGTGGCGCTGATCGCGGAGGGGGTCTCGCGCGGCGAGTTCCGCCCGGTCGACCCGGATCGCTGCGCCACCCGGCTGCGGGCGCTGCTGGACGGCTTCTCCGTGCATGTGGCCGTGGGCCTGCGGGGCTGGGACCGGGCGCAAGTTCTCGGCCACGTACGGGAGTTCCTGGACGAGAGCCTCCTCGCGGACGCGTGACCTTCCGCCCGGGTTGTACGCAACAAGGCCGATTGACCCTGTGGACAGGGGTGCGCTTGCCTCGAAACACCCCTCGGCGCGGGGCCGGGGGACAGCGCGTCAACGGGGACCACAGGGGGGAACCATGACCAGAGCCGCCGCATGGCGGAGACCGGCCGCGGGTGTCCTGGGCGCGGCACTGCTGCTCGCGCTCACCGCGACCACCACGTCCGCCGCCGCACCGCACCCACCCCGCGTCCAGCGGGTCAGCACCGCCGCCGACGGCAGCCAGGCCGACGGGGCGTCGAACGACGCCGCGATCAGTGCCGACGGCCGCCGAACCGTGTTCGTGTCGGCCGCCCCGAGCCTCGGCTGCGCGGACTTCTCCCCGTGCCTGCTCGTGAAGGACACGGCCACCGGCACGCTCACCAGGATCGACCTCGGCAGCGGGTACCTCTACAGCTCGCCGATGCCCAGCGACGACGGAAGCCGCATCGGATACTCGGCCGGGACCCGCTTCCTGGCCCCGTACCTCTACGACCGCGCCACCGGCCGCTCCCAGCGCTTGTGGCCACAAAACCCGCCCGGCTCCAACGAGTTGGGCCGGGTGCAGTCGATCAGCCCGGACGGCACCCATGTCGCGTACACCATCGGCAACCGCAACGGCCCCCAGGCGTACCGGCTGTTGTACGTGCGCGACACGGCCACCGGCACCGACGAGCTGGTCTCACCGGCCGAGGAGGGCCCGAAGCCCGCTGCCTCGGTGAGCGGCGACGGCGAGCGGGTCGCCTACCAGCTCCAGGGCGACGAACAGGACCCGGCCGACGTCTTCGTCAAGGACCGGACGACGGGTGAGCGCGTCCAGATCGACACGGGTCTCGGCGTCGCCGAACTGGTCCGTATCACCGCGGACGGCCGCCGCGTCCTGTTCAACGCCGAGGGCGGGGTCTACGTCCACGACCTGCGCACCGGCACCTCCGAGCGGGTGGCCGAGGGGCAGGCCTTCTCGGCCACGGCGGACGGTCGGTACGCCGTGGTCTCGGGCGACGACGGCGTCCGGGTGCGTGATCTCCGGACGGGCCGGTTCGGGGCGGCCCTCCCGCGGGACGCCCAAGAGGGGCCGGACGCGCTGACCGCCAAGGGGCCTTCCGTGGTGTTCAGCTCCGACGCGTCGTCACTCGTGCCCGGCGACACCAACAAGGAGTCGGACGTGTTCGTCTTCTCCGGCGAGCTCTCCAGGCACCCGGCACCGATGCCCTCCGTCACCGAACGGATCAGCCTGACCCGGGACGGACAGCAGCGGTCCGGGGCGTCCCACGATCCGGTGATGGGCGAGGGCCGGGTCGTCTCCTTCACCTCCGAGAGCGCCCCGGGGAACACCGACGTCTTCGTCAATGCGTTCGGCGACCTCCTCTCCCAGGTGAACTCCGAAACGCAGGTCCCCTCCCACGAGGCAACCCCCTGCGCCAGCGGACGCATGGTCGGCTATGTGGCCCCGAGCGCCTCCGACGGCGCCCCGGAGGTCTTCATCCGCAACCGCGCGGTCGGCAAACTGACCGGACTCCACTCCTACCAGGGCGTCCGCTTCACCTGGATGGGACAGCCCGCCGAGGACCCCACCTGCCAGTGGATCACCTACACGGCCACCCTGCCCGCCACCGCCACCGACCCGCACCCCCGGCCGCGGGTCTACCGCGTCCGTTTCCAGGACGACAGCACCGACCTGGTCAGCGCCCCCACGAGCGAGGCGGCCGGCCACCCGTCGATCAGCTACGACGGCCGCTCCATCGCCTTCGAGCAGGGCGGGAACGTCTACGTCCGCGACCTGGACACCGGCGTCCTGGAGCGGGCCGCCGAGCACGCCTCGGCCCCCTCGCTCAGCCAGGACGGCCGCAGGATCGCCTTCCAGCAGGGCCGTGAGGTCCACGTCCGCGACCTCGACACCGGGGCGACGACCCGGGTCAGGGGCACGCAGCCCTCGCTCTCCGGGGACGGCACGAGTGTCGCGTACACCTCGCGGGGCTCCGTCTATCTCCTCGACCTCGCCACCGGGCACCGGCAGTTGATCAGCGTCGACCGCTGGGGCGGCCGCAACGACCTCCCGGCCGGCCACCCCGCCGTCAACACCGACGGCACGGTCGTCGCGTTCGAGTCGGCATCACCCGATCTGGTGCGGGGGGACACCAACGGGGTCGCTGACGTCTTCCTGCGGACCGTTTCATGACCCCGATGTGATCGACCGCATCCTGAGACAACGGTGAGTGGAGCACGGAGGCTGTGCCAGACTGCCTCCGTGCTCTCGTTCGCCATGATTATTGGCAGCAGGCGCGCCGGTCCGCAGTGACCGCCACGTACGACCAGGTACGGGCGGACACCGTCGTCCTCGACCCGCGCGCAGACCTCTCGCACCCGCGAGAGGTTTTTCGCTTTTCTGGCCCACCTTCAGCCGGAGGCAAAGCGCGAGGGACCACGGGAGGACGGTGGAGCCGGTCATTCCGGTAACGACATATCCACTGGGATCCAACACAGGAGCCTTGACACCATGACCGCAACCAGCGAGCTCGACGATTCGTTCCACGTCTTCGACACCACCCTGCGCGACGGCGCGCAGCGCGAGGGCATCAACCTCACCGTCGCCGACAAGCTCGCGATCGCACGGCACCTGGACGACTTCGGCGTGGGCTTCATCGAGGGCGGCTGGCCCGGCGCCAACCCGAGGGACACCGAGTTCTTCGCGCGTGCCCGCCAGGAGATCGACTTCCAGCACGCCCAACTCGTCGCGTTCGGCGCGACCCGCCGCGCCGGCGCCAAGGCGAGCGAGGACCCGCAGGTCAAGGCGCTCCTGGACTCGGGCGCCGAGGTGATCACCCTGGTGGCCAAGTCCCACGACCGCCACGTCGAACTCGCGCTGCGCACGACCCTCGACGAGAACCTCGCCATGGTCAGTGACACGGTGTCCTACCTGGCCTCCCAGGGTCGTCGCGTCTTCGTCGACTGCGAGCACTTCTTCGACGGCTACCGGGCGAACCCGGAGTACGCGAAGGCGGTCGTACGAGCGGCATCGGACGCCGGCGCCTCCGTCGTCATCCTGTGCGACACCAACGGCGGCATGCTGCCGGCCCAGGTCCAGGCCGTGGTCTCGACGGTCCTCGCCGACACTGGCGCCCGCCTGGGCATCCACGCCCAGGACGACACGGGCTGCGCGGTCGCCAACACCCTCGCCGCCGTGGACGCGGGCGCGACCCACGTCCAGTGCACGGCCAACGGCTACGGCGAGCGCGTCGGCAACGCCAACCTCTTCCCGGTGGTCGCGGCCCTGGAACTGAAGTACGGCAAGAAGGTCCTCCCCGGCGGCAGGCTCCGCGAGATGACGAGGATCTCGCACGCCATCGCGGAGGTCGTCAACCTCACGCCCTCCACCCACCAGCCCTACGTGGGCGTCTCAGCCTTCGCCCACAAGGCGGGCCTGCACGCATCCGCGATCAAGGTCGACCCGGACCTGTACCAGCACATCGACCCGGAGCAGGTCGGCAACACCATGCGGATGCTGGTCTCCGACATG
Source organism: Streptomyces sp. NPDC006476 (assembly GCF_040612015.1). Lineage (NCBI taxonomy): Bacteria > Bacillati > Actinomycetota > Actinomycetes > Kitasatosporales > Streptomycetaceae > Streptomyces > Streptomyces sp. NPDC006476. Next base: position 123,459 of record NZ_JBEXPK010000027.1, read on the forward strand.
GCGGGCCGCGCCTCGGTCGAGCTCAAGGGCAAGGAACTCGGCGTCGACCTGGGCGGCGACCGCGAGCTGGTGGGCCGGGTCGTGGAGCGGGTGAAGGAGCGCGAGCTCAAGGGCTACACCTACGAGGCGGCCGACGCGAGCTTCGAACTGCTCCTGCGCGCCGAGGTCCAGGGCAAGCCCCTGCGCTACTTCCAGGTCGAGTCCTGGCGGGCGATCGTCGAGGACCGCCCCGACGGCACCCACGCCAACGAGGCCACGGTCAAGCTCTTCGCCAAGGGCGAGCGCATCGTCGCCACCGCCGAGGGCAACGGCCCGGTCAACGCCCTCGACCGCGCCCTGCGCGTGGCGCTCGAGAAGATCTACCCCCAGCTCGCCAAGCTCGACCTGGTCGACTACAAGGTCCGCATCCTCGAGGGCGTCCACGGCACCGAGTCCACCACCCGCGTCCTGATCTCCACCTCCGACGGCACGGCCGAGTGGTCCACGGTCGGCGTCGCGGAGAACGTGATCGCCGCGTCCTGGCAGGCCCTGGAGGACGCGTACACCTACGGCCTGCTGCGGGCCGGGGTGGAGCCGGCGGAGTAACCCGGCCCGCCTCAGCAGGAGTCCGCGGCGAGCTTCTCGAACTCGCCGCGGCCCATGACCCGGTCGTCGGCCCAGACCTGGCCGGGTTTCAGCCGGGCGAGTTCGCCGGCGCGGAAGGTGACCAGGCCCGTGTACTCGTAGTTGAACTCGGCCTTTCCAAAGGCGAGTTGGTAGGTGTACGCAGGCACCAGCCGTTGCTGTCCGATCGCCTTGGCATGCCAGTCGGCCGGCGGTGAGAACAGCGGGAACCCGGCGTCGGAGCCGTGCCGTTTGCCGGGCACCCGCCAGCCGGAGAGGTTCTTCTCGGAATCCACCGGTGCCCCGGCGAGCGACAGCCCCTGGATCAGGTCGTCACCGCAGTGCCGCACCACGGCCTCCGGCGCCCCCGAGGCGTCCAACCGCACCGCGGCCAACGGCAGAACCACGGCCCCGCAGCCGCTCAGCAACAGCACCCCGCCCACGACCCCGGCCAACGCCGCCCCCGCACGTCTCATGCCTCGAAGATGCCATCGGCCGGGACGCCGTACGGCCACCCTTGTGCACCGATCCCGTTGCGATCCACAGCCGCATGGCCGACGTGACGTCTTGACGGGCTCACGGGCCCTCAGTTAACTCACGGCGTGAGCTAAGTCCCGAGTGACCTCTGAGAGCCGAGGGAAGGTCCATGCCGAGAACCGCCCTGCTCGTCTCCGCCGCCCTGCTCGCCGCCGCGCTGCCCCTGAGTTCGGCGAGTGCCGCCGACGACCCCGCCCCCACGCCCGTCGACCGCTTCGAGGGCGAGGTCCCCTTCGCCGCCCAGCCCGCCGAGGGCCTCTTCACCTGGGGCGGTGACAGCGACGACCCGCCGGCGCTCCGGCTGGCCGCGAGATCCGACGCCCCCGAGGGCGCGAAGGTCCTCGCCGGCACCTACGACATCAGCGGCTACGGCGGCTTCACCCACGACTACGCGGCCGACGCCCCCGCCCACGACTGGTCCGCCCACAAGGGCATCCGCTTCTGGTGGGACGGCCAGGACAACGGCAGGAAGATCGCCTTCGAGATCAAGGACGGCGGCGCCAACGGCGAGGCCTCCGAGCTCTGGACGACCTCCTTCACCGACGACTTCACCGGCTGGAAGCAGATCGAGATCCCCTTCACCGACTTCGTCTACCGCACCGACTACCAGCTCGTCGGCGGCATCGACCACGTCCTCGGGCTCACCCAGATGTGGGGCTACGCCCTCACCCTCCCGGTCGGCGTCAGGGGCGAGTTCGCCATGGACGACGTCGAGTTGTACGGCAGGGCCGACCAGTCCCTGCGGGCGAGCGTCACGACCGACTCGGCCGTCCACCCGGTGCGGGAAGGCGGCACGGCCACCGTCAAGGTCACCCTCGCCACCACCGGGTCCGCCCCTGTCGACGACCCCGTCACCGTCCACTACGAGACGGCCACCACCGGCACCGCCACCCCCGGCAAGGACTACACCCCCGTCTCCGGCACCCTCACCTTCCCCGCGGGCACCGCCTCCGGCGCGACACGCACCATCACGGTCCCGACCCTGAAGGACCGGTCCGCCGAGACGGCCGAGACGATCCCGCTGATGCTCACCGTCACCGGGGCGAAACCGCCCGCCGAGACCCCGCAGATCGTCATCGACGCGCACGGACTGCCGTATCTCGACGCCAAGTTGCCCGTCAAGAAGCGCGTCGCCGATCTCCTGTCCCGGATGTCCCTGGCGGAGAAGGTCGGTCAGATGACCCAGGCCGAGCGCGGGGCGGTCGGGGAGGGCGCCGACGTCACGGCGTACGACCTCGGCTCGCTGCTCTCGGGCGGCGGCTCCACCCCGACGCCCAACACCCCGGCCGCCTGGGCCACGATGATCGACGCCTTCCAACTCCGCGCCCGGGCGACCCGCCTGCAGATCCCGCTCATCTACGGCGTCGACGCCGTCCACGGCCACAACAACCTGGCCGGCGCCACGATCATGCCGCACAACATCGGCCTCGGCGCCACCCGGAATCCCCAACTCGCCGAGAGAACAGGCGCGGTGACGGCCAGTGAGGTCCGCGCCACCGGCATCCCCTGGGACTTCGCGCCCTGCCTCTGTGTCTCCCGCGACGAACGCTGGGGCCGCTCCTACGAGTCCTTCGGCGAGGACCCGGCCCTCGTCCAGTCGATGGAGACGATCATTCAGGGCCTCCAAGGCGCCCCGAACGGCCGGGACTTGAAGGACGACGACAAGGTCCTCGCCACCGCCAAGCACTTCGTCGGTGACGGCGGCACCGAGTACGGCTCCTCCACCACCGGCACCTACACCATCGACCAGGGCGTCACCAAGGTCACCCGGCAGCAGCTGGAGGCCGTCCACCTGGCGCCGTACCGGACGGCCGTCGACCGTGGCATCGGCACCGTCATGCCCTCGTACTCCTCGCTCGACATCCTCGGCGACGGACAGGGCCCGGTGAGGATGCACGCCCGCGGCGACATGATCAACGGGGTTCTCAAGGGCCGTATGGGCTTCGACGGGTTCGTCATCAGCGACTGGAACGCCATCGACCAGCCCCCCGGGGACTACCCGGCGCACGTGCGCACCGCGGTCGACGCGGGCGTCGACATGATGATGGTGCCGTACGGCTACAAGGACTTCAGCGCGACCCTGGCCGACGAGGTCGGGGCCGGCCGGGTCAGCCAGCAGCGGATCGACGACGCCGTGTCGCGCATCCTCACCCAGAAGTTCCGGCTCGGCCTCTTCGAGCACCCCTACGCCGACACCACGGGCGCCTCCCGGATCGGTTCCGCCGCGCACCGGGCCGTCGCCCGGCAGGCGGCCGCCGAGTCGCAGGTGCTGCTGAAGAACGCGCACGGGGTCCTCCCACTGAGGAAGAACCAGAAGGTCTACGTCGCCGGGTCCAACGCCGACGACCTCGGCAACCAGACCGGCGGCTGGACCATCACCTGGCAGGGCGCCTCCGGCACCCACACCCAGGGCACCACCATCCTCGACGCGATGCGCAAGGACGGGGACGTCACCTACTCCAAGGACGCCTCCGCGCCCACGGCCGGCTACGACGTCGGCGTGGTCGTCGTCGGTGAGACCCCGTACGCCGAGGGTGTCGGAGACGTCGGCAACGGCCACGACCTCCAGTTGTCGGCCGCCGACAAGGCCGCCGTCGACAAGGTGTGCGCGGCCATGAGGTGCGCGGTGCTGATCGTCTCCGGGCGCCCCCAGCTGATCGGCGACCGGCTCGGCCGGATCGACGCGCTGGTGGCCTCCTGGCTGCCCGGCACCGAGGGCGACGGAGTGGCCGACGTCCTCTACGGCAAGCGGCCCTTCACCGGCCAACTCCCCGTCACCTGGCCCAGGTCGGAGGCCCAGTTGCCGATCAACGTCGGCGACGCCTCCTACGACCCGCAGTTCCCGTACGGCTGGGGCCTCACGACCGGGACCAAGGTGCCGTCGGGCGGCGCGGCCACGCTGAAGGCGCTCGGCGGCGCGGCGGCGGCCGCCGAACGGGCCGGGGCGGACGCGGCCGGCCGCGTGCTCGTCACCAAGGCCCGGCTGATCGTCCAGGAGAAGGTGGGCCAGGGCATCACGGCGGCGATCGCGAAGCCCTTCGCCGACGCGGATCACCTCTCCCTCACCGGGCGGTACGGGGCGGCCGTACAGAAGCTGACCGAGGCCTACCGGGCCGGCTGAGGGAGGCCGCCACCTGCACGGATGACCAGTTTTGGGAGGCTTCGGGTAGCTTCGAACCATGAAGGCCGTCGCTTGGACCCGAAGCCTCCCAGGGCTGCTGGTGGCCCTGTTGCTCGCCGCGCTGACCGTCCTGTCGGCCGGCGCGCCACCTGCCTCGGCCGACACCGGCGTCTCCACGATCGCCGAGGCGCTGCGCAAGAGCCCCGTCTATGTCGATCCCGCGGCCTCCGGGCAGTTGTCGAAGGCGGACGCCGACGCTCTCGCCAAGGAGATCAAGGACGCCGGCAAACCGCTCTTCGTCGCCGTCCTCCCGGCCGGCTACCCCACGCAGGTCCTCTTCCGGAACCTCCGTACCGCCACCGGGATCACGGGCCTGTACGCGATCCGCCTGGGCGGGCGCTTCGACGCCCGCGCTGACTCCTCGGTCCTGCCCCGCACCGCCGTGGAGAACCTGGTCACCAGCGTGCAGCCCGACCGGGACGCGAAGACCCAGCTGACCGACTTCACCGACCGCGCCCTGGTCAACATGGGCGGTACGGCGCCACCCGGCTGGCGGTCCCGGACCTCCGGCGGCGGGGTGTCGGCCACCGCGCTGATCGCCGTGGGCGCGGTGCTGGTCGTCGGGGGCGGGGGAGCGTACGCGCTGGTACGACGGAACAGGCGCCGGCGGGTGGAGGAGCAGCGGGCCGCGCTGGAACGGCTGCGGGTCGTCGTGGACGAGGACATCACGGCGTTCGGCGAGGAGCTGGACCGGCTCGACTTCCATCCGGCCGAGGCGGGCGCGGACGACGCGATGCGCGCCGACTACGAACGCGCCCTGGACGCCTACGAACAGGCGAAGTCGCACATGGCCGCCGCGCGGAAACCCGAGGACGTCCGGTCCGTCACCCAGGCGCTGGAGGACGGCCGCTTCAGCCTCGCCCAGCTCGCCGCGCGCCGCGAGGGGCGTCCGCTGCCGGAACGCCGACCACCCTGCTTCTTCGACCCGCGCCACGGCCCGTCCGTCACCGACGCCGCCTGGACGCCCCCGGGCGGCGCCCCGCGCGAGGTGCCGGTCTGCGCGGCCGACGCGACCCGCATCGCCGACGGCCGCGACCCCGTCATCCGCGAGGTCGACACCGACTACGGCCGCCGCCCCTACTGGGACGCGGGCCCGGCCTACGGCCCCTGGGCGGGCGGTTACTTCGGCGGCGGGCTCCTGCCCGGCCTCCTCGTCGGCACCCTCCTCGGCAGCATGATGGCGACCCCGTCCTACGCGGCCGACTACGGCACCGGCTACGGCGACTTCGACGCATACGGCCCCGGCGGCGGAGACGTTTCGGGCGCGGACTTCGACCCCGGCGACTTCAGCGGCGGCTTCGGCGACGGGGGAGGGGACTTCGGGGGCGGGGACTTCGGCGGGGGGTTCTGAGGTGCGGGGGTTCTGAGGGCCGGGGGTTCTGAGGGGCGAGGTTTCAGTCCTCTTCGCCCGGCCCGTCGACCTCCGCGTTCGCCAGTCGCTCCATCACCTCCGCCGCCAGCGCCAGCACCCCCCGCTCGGTCTCGCCGATCGTCCCGAGGGCCCGGGCCAGCCACGCGTCCCGCTGGGCCATGTCGTCCTCGACCGCGAGGCGCCCGGCCTCGGTCAGGGACAGCACGGACTGACGCCGGTCGGTCGGGTCCGGCGCCCGCAGGATGAGCCCCTCCGTCTCCAGCTCCGCGAACACCCGGGTCAGTGACTGCGGCCGCTGCCGCTCGGCCGCCGCGACCTCACCGGGCGTCGACGGTCCGTGCCGATGCAGATGACCGAGCACCGACAGCTGGTTGGGACTGAGACTCCCGTCCCCGCGCTCCTGCCGCAGGCGACGGTTGAGCCGGATGACACCGCGTCGGATCCGGGCGGCGTCGGAGAGGTGGTCCATGATGGAGATCGTACGCGAATATTTACTATCCCACCCGCTAGAGCCCCGTAATATCGGGCGTGTGACCGCCAAACTAATACGCAATGCGTACGAAGCGGTGCTGACGATGACCGCCGTCCTGCTCTGCTGGGCCAGCGCCCTGTTCCTGGAAGGTGCCGCCGGACTCCACACCGACGTCCTCGTCCTCGCGGCCTCCCTGACCCTCACCCTGTCCGCCACCCAGCGCACCGCCGACACCCGCCGTCGCCTGACCTCACTCGTGGTGCTGCCCGCGACGGCCGGCGTCTCGATCTTCCTGGGCCGACTGATCGCGTCCCACTACGCGCTCGGCGCCGCCGTCTACACGGCCTGGATGGCGCTGGCCATCTGGATCCGCCGCTACGGCCCCGCCGCCACGAAGATCGGCACGCTGCTGGCGCTCCCGCTGGTCGCCCTCCTCGTCGTCCCCGGCCCCGCGCTGCCGCCCAAGGCGCAGAGCGGACTGGTCACTTGGGGCTGGTCGGCGTTCATCGGCGCGCTGGCGTGTGCCTTCGTCTGGCTGGTACAGGCGCTCGGCGACCGTTTCGGACCCTGGCGCGCGGAACCGGCCCCCGAGCCGCCGATCCGCCCCTCGCGTCTGCACCCCCGCCCCAGCACCCGGATGGCGCTGCAGATGGCGGCGGGGATCGCCGCGGCCTTCACCCTCGGCACCCTGCTCTTCGACCACCACTGGCCGTGGGTCGTCCTCACCGCGTACGTCGCCGCGAGCGGCAACCGCGGCCGCGGCGACGTTCTGCGCAAGGGGATCGAGCGCCTCGTGGGGGCCTGCGTGGGCACGCTGCTCGCGATGGGGGTGGCGGCGGCCGGCGTCACGGGGCACGCCTCGGTCGCGCTGATGTTCGCCGTCCTCACGGTCGCGCTGTGCCTGCGCCCCTTCAACTACGGGTACTGGGCCGCCGGCATGACCTGTGCCCTGTCCCTCCTCCTCGGCTACTTCGGCCAGGACGCCCAACACCTGCTGCCGACCCGCCTGGAGGGCATCGCCGTCGGCGCGGCCCTGTCGATCGCCTCGGCCTGGTGGCTGCTACCGATACGCCGCAGACGCCCCACCCCGACACGGGTCGAGGTACGACCGAGCGAGGCCTGAGAAGGGGGCTGTTCGGCCGATGTCCGCCGGCCGGCCAGGGGCCTAGGCTTGCGGCATGGTGAGCCCGCCCGAGGGCGGCGACAGAGATGCCGTCGAGGTCCTCGGCGCCGACCGGCCCCTGCTGGGGGACCGCTGGCGCGCCCTGCCGCGCCGCGTCCGCCGGACAGCCGCAGCGGCGACCTGCGCGGCGGTGTTCGCCGCCCTGCTCGGCTACCTCGCCGCACACCGCCCACCGCCACCGCTGCCGCACCCCGCGGCCACCACCACCGTCCGGATCACGCACGTGGGCCTGCCCGTCGGGCTCGACCAGGACTTCCCCGTGACCCTGCGCGCAGAGGCCGCTTCCCGCGTCACGTACTGGGGAATGCGGGACCGCTACGAGGGCCAATTCGTCTTCCTGTCCGTCGTGCCCGTCCCCGGCATCGAACTCCGGCCGGGTCGGGTCCACGCCCTGCACACCCGCTTCATCGTCTTCTGCCACGGCCGCCGCCCACCTCGCGGAACGCCCTTGCTGTACGTCCTCGTCCGCAACGCCCGAGGCCAGGAGAGCACCCCGGTGGTGCCCACGGGGGCCCAGTCCGACAGCCTCGACCGCGCCGTCCGAAAGGCCTGCGCCGACTGATTTATAGGACAGGAACTGGCCTAGTGGCTCCCTACGCTCCCCTCATGACCACTCCCGCGCTCCCGGACCCCCTGCCCTTCGCCTCCGTCGCCGAACTCGACGCGTGGCTGGACGTTCATCCCGCGCCGCATCCCGGGCTCTGGGTGAAGGTCGCCAAGAAGGTGGCCGGGATCGTCTCCGTCGACTGGGTCGAGGTCAATGACGTCGCCCTCTGCCACGGCTGGATCACCGGGCAGCGCAAGGCACTTGACGAGAGGTTCTTCCTGCAAAAGATCACGCCGCGACGGCCCGGCAGCCTCTGGTCGATGGTCAATGTGCGCCGGGTGGCGGAACTGACCGCCTCCGGGCGCATGCGGCCCGCCGGACTCGCCGAGGTGGCCGCCGCCCAGGCGGACGGGCGGTGGGCGGCGGCGTACGCCTCACAGCGTGAGGCCGCCGTGCCCGAGGACCTGGCGGCGGCGCTGGAGCGCGATCCCAAGGCCGGCGCCGCCTTCGACGCCCTCGGCCGGACCGACCGTTACCAAGTGATCTTCGCCCTGCTCACGGCCCGTACCCCCAAGGGCAGGGCGGCCAGGCTGGCGGCCGCCCTGGCTCGGCTCGGTGCCCAGGGGTGACGACTCAGGCGGTCCTGATCGCCGAGATGTCGAAGTTCAGCTTGATCTTGTCGGAGACCAGCACGCCACCCGTCTCCAGCGTGGCGTTCCAGGTCAGGCCCCACTCGGAGCGCTTGATCTCCGCCTTGCCCTCGAAGCCGACGCGCTCGTTGCCCATGGGGTCCTTGGCGGCGCCGTTGAACTCCAGGTCGATGGTGATCGGCTTGGTCGTGCCGAGGATCTCCAGGTCACCGGTGATGCGGTAGTCCTCGCCACCGAGCGACTCCGCCTTGGTGGAGCGGAAGGTCATCGTGGGGAACTCTTCGGTCTTGAAGAAGTCCGCGCTCTTCAGGTGCCCGTCCCGGTCCGCGGACCCGGTGTCGATGCTGTCCATCTTGACGTCGATGGAGGCCGTCGACGCGGACGGGTCGGCGCCGTCCAGGTGCAGGGTCCCGCTGAAGTCGTTGAACTTGCCCTTGACGTTGGTGACCATCGCGTGCCGGACGGTGAATCCGATCGTGGAGTGGGCCGCGTCGATGGTGTAGTCGCCGGTCAGCGCGGTGAGGTCGTTCGCCATGTCATGCTCCTCGGGGTGATGTTGAATGTTGAACTACTCAACGGAAACGACCGTAGACCTATTCCCTTGCGGTTTCAACATCATCCGCGAGGTGTTGGCGAGACGGTCGGCATCTAGCCTCTCTGTCGGTGGACCCCCTCGAACGGGTGAACCCCTCGAGATCATCTGGGACCATCCGGTGCGCGGGGTGTCGTGGGCCGGTGACGCGGTCGCGATCCTGGCCACGGGCCCTTGCCTGAGGGTGCGCGTTACCCCAGGCGTGTCATGTGCGACGCACCGATGTGAGCTGACTCTCGGCTGACGGCTTTGTGTGACCCCTACAAGCCCAGGGCCCTCTGAGCAGTCGGAACGCCTGCATGCCCCTTGGGTTCTGTTCAGTGGTACCAGGAAAACGGCCCGGAGACTGTACGGAGTCGACGGCTCGCTTTCCTCGGTGTCCTTCGTAAGGTCACTACATGACCGTTTTGGATGAGGCGCCGAGTGAGTCGACGGGTGAGCCGACGGACGCGCGCGGGCGGGTCGCCGAGCTGCACGAGATCCGTGCGCAGGCGCTGGCCGGGCCGAGCGAGAAGGCGACCGAGGCGCAGCACGCCAAGGGCAAGCTGACCGCCCGGGAGCGCATCGAGCTGCTGCTGGACCCGGACTCCTTCCGGGAGGTCGAGCAGCTGCGCCGGCACCGCGCCACCGGTTTCGGCCTGGAGGCCAAGAAGCCGCACACCGACGGTGTGATCACCGGCTGGGGGACGGTGGAGGGCCGTACGGTCTTCGTCTACGCCCACGACTTCCGCATCTTCGGCGGCGCCCTGGGCGAGGCCCACGCCACGAAGATCCACAAGATCATGGACATGGCCATCGCGGCCGGTGCCCCGCTGGTCTCCCTGAACGACGGCGCGGGCGCCCGTATTCAGGAGGGTGTCTCCGCCCTGGCCGGCTACGGCGGCATCTTCCAGCGCAACACCAAGGCCTCCGGCGTCATCCCGCAGATCTCGGTGATGCTCGGCCCGTGCGCCGGCGGCGCGGCCTACAGCCCCGCCCTCACCGACTTCGTCTTCATGGTCCGCGAGACCTCGCAGATGTTCATCACCGGCCCGGACGTGGTCAAGGCGGTCACCGGCGAGGAGATCACCCAGAACGGCCTGGGCGGCGCGGACGTGCACGCGGAGACCTCCGGTGTGTGTCACTTCGCGTACGACGACGAGGAGACCTGCATCGCCGAGGTGCGCTACCTCCTCTCCCTCCTCCCGCAGAACAACCGCGAGAACCCCCCGCGGGTGGAGTCCGCCGACGCGGTCGACCGCCGCTCCGACGTCCTGCTGGACCTGGTCCCGGCCGACGGCAACCGCCCGTACGACATGGCCAAGGTCATCGAGGAGATCGTCGACGACGGGGAGTACCTGGAGGTCCACGAGCGCTGGGCGCGGAACATCATCTGCGCGCTGGCCCGGCTGGACGGCCAGGTCGTCGGCATCGTGGCGAACCAGCCGCAGACCCTCGCCGGGGTGCTGGACATCGAGGCCAGCGAAAAAGCTGCGCGTTTCGTCCAGATGTGTGACGCTTTCAACATCCCGATCGTCACCTTCCTGGACGTCCCCGGGTTCCTCCCGGGCGTCGACCAGGAGCACGGCGGCATCATCCGCCACGGCGCGAAGCTGCTCTACGCCTACTGCAACGCGACCGTGCCGCGGATCTCGCTGATCCTGCGCAAGGCGTACGGCGGTGCCTACATCGTCATGGACAGCCAGTCCATCGGTGCGGACCTGACGTACGCGTGGCCGACGAACGAGATCGCCGTGATGGGCGCCGAGGGTGCCGCCAACGTCATCTTCCGGCGGCAGATCGCCGAGGCCGAGGACCCCGACGCCATGCGGGCCCGCATGGTCAAGGAGTACAAGTCCGAGCTGATGCACCCGTACTACGCGGCCGAGCGCGGCCTGGTCGACGACGTCATCGACCCGACCGAGACCCGCGAGGTGCTCATCCGCTCCCTCGCCATGCTGCAGACCAAGCACGCCGACCTGCCCTCCCGCAAGCACGGCAACCCCCCGCAGTAACCCAGCGGACCCTCCGCGACACCCCCGCGGAAACCTCTCTCACGGAGACTGAGACCTATGAGCACCCCTGACATCCGCGTCGAGAAGGGCCACGCCGACCCCGAGGAAGTCGCCGCCATCACGGCCGTCCTCCTGGCCCGCGCAGCCGCCCAGCCCGCCACCGAGCCCACTCACCGCGGCCGCCAGAAGGCCGGCTGGCGCCGCCTGGAACGCGAGGGCGGCTTCCGCGCCCCGCACAGCTGGCGCTGAACCCTGAGGGCACGGTCTCGGGCAGGCGGAGTCGATGCCCTGGCAGTGGCGCTGCAGGACACCGATTAGGGAGGATGGCACGCGAACGCGACCCCTGTTCTGATCAAAGGCTT